>JAUNQM010000208.1 GCA_030536165.1 Prevotellaceae bacterium
CCATAACTAAAACAAATCGTAAGCGACTCCCCATCCTTTATTGCTATCGAATCGATGGTGGCCTTCGTGAGGTAGTACTGTCCGAATGAATTAGCATCTACTTCTACTTCTTTCTCGTTTGCAAACATTACTACCTTATGACCTTCGTCTGTACCAAGCATAGCAGAGAGGGAATAGATACCTGCTGGAAGGTCAGATATTGTCTGACTAATTGCAGGACCTGTCTGATTACTTGAATCGTAAGCATACATAAGATATGTGCCATCAGCACCCACACCTTTATATTGCAAGGATGTGGTCTTGCGCACGGTTGCTGTCTTAGTCGATTCAACATCCCATCCGTTTGTGTTGCCTGTCTCAAACGAAGGATTGGCTATGTATGACGTATAGTCATTATTACCCTTCTTGATATCCTCTACCTTAGCAAGGTATGCATCGACCGACGACTGCAAAGCAGCTGCGGCACTCTTTATTTCCTGCGATTTAGCCGTGCGGTAAGTAAACATGTGTTCGGCCTGCTCAATCTCCGCCACGAGCGCAGCAGTAGTATCGGCTGGCATGCAGTATGAACAATCTATGACGGCAGTACGTGCACGCTCAATCGCTTGTCCAAGTGTGAGATAAGGCGGGTCGTAAACGAGCTGTGCATTAGCCGTAAATGCCTTTGTAATATCAGCCGCATGGAAATAACCACGGAAGGCATCAACAGGAGTGCCTTCTTCAACTGGAGTGAAGTACTGGTCGCCTTCAAGGTTGATGAGCATTGCGCCTGCAGGTGTGGTTGCAGATGCAAATGTACCTACGACGGCCGTATCTGGATTGGCAACAGGCGTAGAGGTACAAACACCTGCCACGGTAGAACGAAGCGTTTGATTTGACGACGATGAGGTCATCATCATATACGTACGACCAGGTTCGAGAGTCGTGACATCGGTTGTTGCAGAATAAATGCCGACAATGGAATGTGAATCTATCGTGCGTGCGATTATGCCATCAGGTATTGCGAGGGTTGCAGGTGAAGTAAAGAGATACCACTTGTTCGGCTCCTGACAAATATCAACTGTGATAGACTCTGCGTTGACATCTGAACGTAACAAGAAATCTTTTCCAGCCGTAAGATATAGGGATTTTGCCTCCGTGCCAAAGACAGCATTCTGTCCTTCTACAGCCAATGAGACATAGAATACTGCATTCGGTTTTCCATCGACAGTCGGCACGACATCAACACCTTCCACAGCGGTAAGGTCGTAGCAAGCGGCATCGGCATAAGCACTCTTTTTAGCAATCGATGCAAATGCCGACTCATTCCAATGTCCCTGAAGGGAAAGACATCCATCGGCAAATTCCTTTACCGACAAATCTGTACCCTTGACGATGAAGCGCACGATGGTATCGGTAGCATCGTCGAAACTTACATCATCGCCTGACACGGACTTATGCTGCAACACAGCATAGTAAGGTGTATCGGTTTTGATAGGGCATGATGACGATGCCATCGACAAAGAGCAAATTCCCGATAGCGATGAGTTCCCATCCGACTTAACGGAAAAAGCCGTATAGCCTACGTAAGAGAAAGTCGCACCCTTGTCGTCGCTGCCATAGACATCCATGCGTAATGAGCCCTCATAAGGGACGTTGCTCTTATCTATGAGTTCGACATTAACCTCTGCTTTTGTGTTGTAAATCAACGCATAGTCGCCCTCTTTTTCGCTTGCACTCTTCAATGCCATGCTACGGAAATGAAGGTCGGTTTGCGGCGCGGTCGTCTTTACAACTGTCTTCGACAACACGTTAAGGTTCTTGTCGGTGAGGTAGATGTAATATTCACCCGCTATAATCGGTTTGAATGTGAAATCAAACTGAATCGATTTTCCATCATTTGCTATCACGGTATTTTCGTCTTTTGCAACTGCTGCCGAAAGTTTCGATGGTGCTGCGGAATTGGTGCTACAGAACATGTATATGCCTGAATAATCCAATGTGCCGTTGTTTGCAACCATAAACGAAAGCGTGTTTGTGCGATTGTGGTAGAGTATGTCTTCGCCAATCTTTTCGCCTGTGAGGTTATATTTCTTTGGGGTTATGGCATAGACGATTTCCTGTCCTGTGCCATAGCTGCCAGGTCCTCGTCCATCGACGATGGTGTAATATCCATCAGCTTGTCCACCCCATCCGAAATTGAAGTGGAAGAGATTTCCGTTCTGTTGATAGCCATCAAGCACGATAGCATGCCCTGTGCTCCAATCCGACGTGTAGCCACTAAAGACCATCGGGCGCTTGTTCTGGAGTTCCTCGTAAATGTGATTCTCCCACCCTGCCTGCGTCGTTGACGACATGTACATGTGCTTACCTGTAAGACCGAAATAGTTTGTGAACGTTGCTGGTAAATCATAGATGTGTCCGCCTGTGGAACTTCCGTATGTCAGCCACGTACCTGCTCCGACCGCGAAACAGAATGTTGCAACGGCATCGCGATATTCCTGCGGTTCACTTCCGCTGTAGCTATTCTGCATCAAATCCCATTTCAGAGGCGTGCCAGCCTTGATGCTCTCGGTCACAGGTGCGTCGCCATAGGTGTATGTTGGCGTTGAACCTTGCATCACATTGGCGGCATCCTTATGGAAATAATAAATCACCTGCGATGC
Organism: Prevotellaceae bacterium; assembly: GCA_030536165.1. Lineage (GTDB taxonomy): Bacteria > Bacteroidota > Bacteroidia > Bacteroidales > Bacteroidaceae > Prevotella. The sequence continues at coordinate 2,646 of JAUNQM010000208.1, forward strand.
AGCTGTGGCTACGCAACCTACAATCGAACGGTTGCCATTGCTGGTAATCAACGGGCAACGAAGGTTATACGGCGAGTCTTGATGCCAATGGGTCTTGATAAGCGGAGCAATATCCGGCTTCTCGTTGGCTGTGGCGTTCACATATTTAGGCATGTGCTTGTCTGCAACATCGACAATCATCTTGCGATATGTGTCGAGGAACGCGAGCAACTGCGGAGGCATTTGTTCCTCAACAAAATCGCCACTCTCGGCATATCCGAGGATGGACGGAAAGCCATCATCGCCGCTCACGATAACAAACCCCTGCCCCTTGCCGCGACTGAAGATGTATATCGGTTGGTTATTATCTTGTGTTGCGCCCTTCTTCACCAACGAAGGTTGCGCAGATACATCCTTCATATAAGGCTTTGCAAGCAATCTTGCCTGGTTCACATCAATCGGTTCAGCCACAGATGATGACACCCACATGAGGGTTGCCATTAGTAGCAATGTAAATCGTCTTTTCATATTTGTTTTTATCTATTTATTTTACTCAACGCTATTCTTAGCCCTTCACACCTTAGGTGTTACCCCCACTTATACCTGAGGTGTGACGCGCCGAAAACCTAAGGTGTGACGCGATGAGACAAAAGGCAACTGTTACCCCCCTATAAATCAAGCACTAAAGAAAGGCAACAAAAGTCTATTGCATATTCATGTCTTACTTTGAGTATAATCTACGTAAGTCTCAGTCTTTCAATATTATCTCGGCTGTTGCGGTGATGTCTGCAACGTCGATTGCTCCGTCTTGATTGACGTCGGCATTTTCGATTATGAAGTCATCGCCTGGCGTGCCGAGGATGTATGATGCAAGCGAAGTGATGTCAGCCACGTCGATAACTCCATCACCGTTTACGTCGCCTGGGCGGAGTGGAATGAATTCTTTATCGCCTGAATTTAAGATATTTGTCTTTGCAATTGTCGGTTTCGTGAACACGTAGAGTTTTTGTCCGCCATCAGGATAACGGCCGACAGTCTGCCATGCAGTATGTTCTGGATAAGACATCGTGTTGCTCCACGAGAGGTCGGATGCCGTGATGACAGCCTCACCACCCTCGTTACCAAGTTTGAAAGACGTGTGAAGTTGTGACACAGGTTCCAACTTGTCGCACCACACAACGAGGTATCCATGCGCTGGGATGATGGTGGAAGCCCCACCCTGCCCCTCCCCCGAAGGGAGGGAAAGGCCAACCCCAGCCCCCTCTCCATAGGAAGGTATCTGATACTTAGTTGGTTTGTCGGCATTATCGCTTATGTACATACCTGCAACGTCAATATCCTCCGACGTAGTGTTGTAGAGTTCTATCCAGTCGTTTTTCTTGAAATATTCGTTGAGGAATATCTCGTTGTCGGAACTCAATTCATTTATCATTATCGGCGTCTGGCTTTCGGCAGCCTTTTCCTCGCTCGTCATAGGCTCAAACACAGCTGCGAGGGTGAGGGTTGATGTTGAAGGCAAAGTGTATTCCTTGCTGGTCGAGATGAATTGAGATGCGCTGTAATCAGTTTCTTCAACATCGAGTTTGCCACACCATTCTATGTCGGTCGAGTTTGCTGAATTGTTGTGCACCTCGACGGCAATAATGTTTTCACCAGCCTTGAAGAGTTTGCTGTCGAGCGTCATGGTACCTGTATCGGGGTTGTTAGGCGCATAAGTCGTAGCAAAGGTGTTAAACGAAGCGTTACCCGATGGCATATTATAGCGACCAGCCTCAACGCCGTTTACGTAGATGATGAAACCGTCGTCGATGATGAAATCGAGAGTGTATGTGCCATCAGGAGAAACCTCGGGAACGGTTAA
>JAUNQM010000014.1 GCA_030536165.1 Prevotellaceae bacterium
TTCTGCGAGATTTAAGCTTGATTTGTGTTAGGATTTAAATCTTCACATAGAAATCCAATGATAAATCTCACATAAATGATTGGGACGATTTATTTAAGGCGGCCTTTGGCCTTGAATATGTGATAAATCTTTTCATAAATCATAACATAAATGTACATGCGAAACTTGAGTAGCATGTTTATTCTCTTTCCCACAATACGCTACAGCGACTGCATATCGTTGAGCTTCTTGTAATAGCCATCAAGTGCGATGAGTTGGTCGTGAGTGCCGCGCTCTACTATATGCCCCTCGTGAAGCACACATATCTCGTCAGCATTACGGATAGTAGAAAGACGATGGGCTATGGCTATTGTCGTGCGCGACTTCATCAAGCGTTCAAGGGCATCCTGCACCAGTCGCTCACTTTCGGTGTCGAGTGCCGACGTTGCTTCATCAAGTATAAGGATTGGCGGGTTCTTCAATATGGCACGTGCGATGCTGACGCGCTGACGTTGTCCACCCGACAAACGACAGCCACGGTCACCGATGTTTGTTTCGTAGCCTTGCTCCATCTCCATAATAAATTCGTGAGCGTTGGCTATCTTTGCAGCTTCTATCACCTGTTCCTTCGTCGCATTATCTACGCCAAACGCAATGTTGTTGAATACAGTATCGTTGAACAATATCGCCTCTTGGTTCACGTTTCCTATCAGTCCTCGGAGCGAGTTGATGGTAAGGTCGCGTATGTCGTGCCCATCAATTGAGATTGCACCTTGCTGTATGTCGTGGAAGCGCGGTATGAGATCCACCAACGTTGATTTGCCCGAACCCGACTGCCCAACAAGAGCTATGGTCTTGCCTTTTGGTATGACGAGGTCGATGCCGTGGAGTATTTCCTTCTGCTCATTGTAAGAGAAACTGACGTTGCTGAATGTGATATTGTCGTTCAATGCGTCAATCTCTGTTGCATCTTCCTTTTCCTTAATATTATTAGTAGCGTCGAGAATACGGTTGATTCGCTCCATCGAAGCCATGCCTTTCTGTATGCTGTAGCCTGCCTTTGAAATATCCTTGAGTGGCTGGAGCGTTGAATAGAGTATAACGAGATAATATATAAATGTGCTGGCATCAATCGGTGAGTGACCTGAGAAGATGAGAGTGCCGCCAAACCAAAGCACGATGACAATCATACAAGTGCCCAGAAACTCACTGACAGGGTGAGCCGCTGCCTGACGTATCGAAACGAGCATGTCTGCATGGCGGTATTCATTGTTTACGTCTATGTATCTATCGCGCATCTTCTTCTCTGCCACAAACGCCTTGATGATGCGCAGTCCGCCGAGCGTTTCCTCTATCTGGCTGATACCTTCGCTGAGTTTCTGCTGCACGTAGAGCGACTTCGCCTTCAGTTTCTTGCCGATAGCACCGATGCCGAATGCAAGTAGAGGCACAACGAACAGAGTGAACAGCGTTAGCTGCCAACTGATATAGAACATCGTGCCTATATATACAATAATGAGTATAGGGTTCTTTATCAGGGCATCGATAGAGTTACCAATCGACGAGTTCACTTCGTTTACGTCAGATGTGACGCGAGTCAGTATGTCGCCCTTCTTTTCTTCGGTGAAGAATGAAAGCGGAAGTTTGAGTATTTTCTTGTAAATCTTATTCCTTATATCGCGCACGATGCCTGTGGTGATAGGAATCAACGTCGCAGAACCACCGAAATAAGCTGCGGTCTTGAGCAGAGTGAGGAACGCAAGTATCACGCCAAACAACAGCATTGCCGTGGCAGGCGAATAGAGGTCTATCATCTGCTGGGAGTAATAGTAGCCGTTGTTGATAGCAATCTCCTTGAAGTCCATGCCGTCAGTGCCCCACGGGATAAAGGCATACTTGGTCTGATCTACCTTGAACAGAATGTTTAAGATAGGTAGCAGCAGCATAAACGAGAACACATTGAGAATGGCGCTGAGGATGTTCATTATGAACGTCCATACCACATTTGCACGATAGGGCTTGATGTAGCCGCCCATAAGCCTAAAGAATTCCTTCATATATTAAGATTTCATGTTTTTTAGCAAATATAGTGATACTATATATCATAGTAACTCCTATAAAAATTACATTTTATTGTCTTTCCGTGTGCAAAGGTACAAAAAATTTATTACCTTTGCACCCATAATGAAAAAACTATTTATAGAAACATACGGCTGTCAGATGAATGTTGCTGACAGCGAAGTGGTTGCATCAATCATGAAAATGGCTGACTATGAGGTTTGCCAAGACATCAACGAGGCTGATGCAATCTTCTTGAACACTTGTTCTGGCCGCGACAACGCCGAACAGAAAATCAACAATCGTCTTGAAGTCCTTCACAACTTGCAGCACTCCGTCAAGGGCGAGAAATGCAAGCGACCGCTGCTTGGTGTGCTCGGTTGCATGGCCGAAAGGGTGAAGGAAGAACTCATTGAGCATCACTATGTGAACGTAGTTTCGGGTCCTGATGCTTACCTTTCACTGCCTCAACTTACGGCTCAGGCTGAAGCTGGGCATAATGCAATCAATGTAGAACTTTCGTTAGACGAGACTTATCGCGACATTGTGCCGGAACGTCTCTGCACTGGCAACATCGGCGGATTCGTGAGCATCACTCGCGGATGCAACAACTTCTGCCACTACTGCATCGTGCCTTATACTCGCGGACGTGAACGCAGCCGCGATGTTGAGAGCATACTGCGCGAGGTTGCCGACCTCAAAGAGCGTGGCTTCAAGGAAGTAACACTGCTCGGACAGAACGTCAACAGTTATTGCTTCATCAACGCATCCGACGGCACAAAAGTGGGATTTCCACAACTTCTGCGCCTTGTAGCACAGAGTCAGCCGACTATGCGCATTAGGTTTACCACGTCGCACCCTAAGGACATGAGCGACGAGACGCTGCACGTCATTGCCGAAGAACCTAATATCTGCCATGCCATTCACCTGCCTTTCCAGAGTGGTAGCAATAAGATTCTTAAACTCATGAACCGCAAATACACTCGCGAATGGTACCTTGAGCGTGTTGCTGCCATACGTAGTATCATACCTGACTGCGCCATAAGCACCGACGTATTCGTGGGCTATCACGACGAGACCGAAGAGGATTTTAACGACACACTATCGCTGATGCAAGAGGTAGGATTTGACTCTGCATTTATGTTCAAATACTCTGAGCGTCCAGGCACTTACGCATCTAAGCACTTGCCTGACAACGTAGAGGAAGAGACCAAACTGCGACGTCTTTCGAAACTGATAGAGCAGCAGACGCTCATCTCTGCGAAGAAGAACGCAGAAGATGTGGGTAAGACGTTTGAAGTGCTCGTTGAAGGTTTCAGCAAGCGTTCGCGCGAGCAGTTGTTTGGCCGCACAAGCCAGAACAAGGTCATCGTCTTCAACAAAGGCACCCACCACATAGGCGACCTCGTTCGTTGCAAAGTCATTTCCGCCACAAGTGCAACATTGCTCGGCGAAGAAGTATAGATGCCATTACATCTATTACCCAGTAATACAAGAGAGCGCAATCAGACCCCATATAAACGTAAGACATAGAGCCCAGTATGGGCGATATATAACAGGATAGGGTAAAACCCTATTATTACAAACCGGACGTCCACAAAAGCCCGGTACGGGCGACAGAACAAAATCAAATATCCCCAAACCCAAAACTATGAAACGGTTACTGACCTTCTTGCTCATCTCTTATCTTTGCTCTGCGGCTGGCTTTTCGCAAAGCAAAGACTCGCTGATTGAGGTCACATCAGCCCAAATCTCCACAGCTTACAAGAAAGTGACAAAGCGTTCCGTTTCAGTTCACGACCCTTCCATCGTGCGTAACCCTGCCGATGGCAAATACTATGTCTATGGTTCTCACCTTGCTGCAGGAGTAAGTTCCGACGGCATGAACAACTGGACTTCAACAAAATTCACGTTCAACTCTTCCACTCCCTATAGGCAAAACGCCGTAACAAAAGTGAAGATTCTCAGCGGCAACGACACTGTACTCACCGACTTTGGCACGTACAATGCTGAGCAATGGCGCTACACCGCAGCCAACCCGAACATCAGCGGAAACCAATGGGCACCCGACATCATCTGGAATCCAAACCTCAAGAAATGGTGTCTCTACATGAGTCTCAACGGCAACGACTGGCGTTGCAGCATCGTGCTCCTTACCTCCGACAACATTGCAGGCCCGTTCACCTATCAAGGTCCGGTGGTGTTTTCTGGCTTCCAATGGTCCGACCTTTCATCCCAGACATGGAAAGAGACCGATATCCGTCTCGTTCCTGGACTGCAAGACATCACTACCCTACCCGCTCGCTACAACATTGGCAGTGAATGGGGAAAGCGCTGGCCTAACTGCATCGACCCATGCGTGTTCTTCGACGACAACGGAGAGCTCTGGATGTCTTACGGCTCATGGTCGGGGGGAATCTTCTTGCTGAAACTCGACAAGAACACAGGTCTGCGAGATTACACACATAAATATAACATAGTAGGCACGGGCAACGCCGCAACCGAAGACCCATATTTCGGCAAAAAGATAGCCGGAGGGTATTACGTCAGCGGCGAAGGTTCCTACATCGAGAAGATAGGCGACTGGTACTATCTCTTTATCTCTTACGGCGGGCTGGAGTCGAATGCAGGATACGAAATGCGCTACTACCGCAGCAGCACGCCTGAAGGACCATATACTGACCGTGCGGGCAACTCTCCTATTTTCACCAGCTACAAGATGAACTATGGTCCGAATGCCGCCTCAAACGCTGGCACACGCTTGTTTGGTTCATACAAATGGGACGTGATGAGCGATGCAGAACTGGCACAAGGACACTGCTCGGCACTGTCAGACACCGACGGCAGGGCATATCTCGTCTATCACACTCGATTCGCAAACGGCGGCGAAGGACACCAAGTGCGCGTGCATCAACTCTTCCAAGACACGCAGGGATGGCTCGTTGCCGCGCCATACGAATTCACTGGATGCGAGTACAATCAAGACAGCATTGAGTCGCGACGCATTTGTTCCACATACGACATAGTGGGCACATACAAAGTCATCATGCATCCTTATAAGCTCGACTATGCCAACAAAGCCTACCAGAAAGAGCAGCAAATCTATATGCACGAAAACGGAACTGTGACTGGTGACTACACAGGCACGTGGTCGATACCAGAACAAGGGAAGTCGTATTTCCGCATTGCTATCACTCCGAAAAAGACATCATCGCCTACCACATACATAGGCGTCATATTACCACAAAACATCAGCGGCACCAATATCAACGCCGTATGCTTCATGGCGCACTCAAGCACTGGCGTAGCCATCTGGGGCAGCAACGCCGACGGTAAAGGCGCAGTGGCTCACAACTACACAAACCTACGCAACAGCATGCCTGTTAAAGTCGGCACCGTTACGCAAGACCTTGACCTCACGTCCATGCCAAGCGGACTGCTCTACGGCACGACGCTTACTTCTTATTCTGAAAACCCATCGATAATATCCGACGATGGGCGGCTGCAGGTCACTACCACCAGCGACACATCGGTCACTCCAACGCTGGTGAAATACGTATTCCGCTACACAAAGGACAACTATTTCTTCGACCAGAAAGTCGCACTCCAGCTGCGCATAGCCGACAAAAAAGGCGACGCCAACGCCGATGGCAGCATCGATGTGGCAGACATCTCGACCCTTGCGTCGTACATACTCGGCTATCCGACCGAGCATTTCAGCCCTTATTCAGCCGATGCCAATAGCGACGGAGCAATCGACATCACCGACATCACCGCAACCGCCGCCATCATTCTTGGGCGTTAAAGCCTCTCGCCTTTAGCAAGTTGCATATTCCAGCGAAGCATTTCTGGCAACCATTTTTAGCCCCTACCCTACCCACTCAACGCTAAAATCAGGCCTTCACACCTTAGGTGTTTCAAGCGTCACTCCTTAGGTGTGAGGGGTGGTAACACCTTAGGTGTGACTTGAGTAACACCTCAGGTGTGAAGGGCTAAAATATGCGACAAAAGCAACTGCGAGTCACTTTCCATAGAAACCACAAAAACCATAACAGCAATAAACCCGAATCAATCATTAGAACGTTTTTTTTGTACGACCCCGCTGGGGTCGATGTAGAGAGAGGCATTTGTTCTGCAGGTCTTCGACCCGCAGTTCTTGCGCTCCAGTAGGTGCTCAGGCGCAAGCGGAGTCCTAATGTATGACCTCTTTGAGGTCAATATTCAATGACAATCAGCGACCTCAAAAAGGTCGAACTTTGGTAACCGCAGGTCCACGCCCTGCGGATGCAATATCCTAACCTCTTTCGACCCCAGCGGGGTCGTACTAAAAAGTTATAGTTTATAAGCAAAATCTCTAATGACCTATTTGGGATAAAAAAACACGAAAAAGACAGGACTTTTTTCTCAAATATGCTCATACGCGCACGTGCGCCTGCACGCGCGTATATATAATAAGGTGTATTCGCCAAAGTTTGCATAACCGCTCCCCCACACAGACATAGCCATAAGGCGGAAAATGAAAAAAAGTTTTAGTCAAGTGTTTCAGATATGAAACTTTTTTGTATCTTTGCAAAAAGAAAGCAAATTGTAATATTATTTTTCAAAACAACAACCAAATGAAAAGAATGTATGTAAAGATGTTCCTATTGGGAACAATGGTGCTTGGCAGCTTCTCTATGGCGCAGGCACAGGAAGGGAATGGAATCTTCAATCATGTTTCGGCTGCTGTTAGTTTAGGTACTACCGGCATCGGCATCGAAGTTGCTGCTCCTATCACGAATTACGTGGCTATACGCGCAGGATTGGATATTATGCCTCAGTTCAAGTACAGCAGTGATGTTTCGTTAGGATCTGTTTCGGGTCTTCCTACGGGAGTTTCGCTTCCTTCGGAAGTTGCTGTAGAAGGTAAGCTGAAACTGACTAATGGTAAGTTCCTCATTGATGCTTATCCTTTCCAGACAAGTTCGTTCCACCTCACTGTAGGTGCTTACTTTGGCAATAAGGATGTCATCAATGTCTATAACAAGGAAAATGGAGTCTTGCAGCAGGTGGCAAACTATAATGCTCAGCCTGGTGTAAATCCTGTCGGTGCTAAGATTGGTGATTACCTGCTTACACCAGACCAGAATGGTAACGTGAAGGGTGAAGTGAAGACTAATGGATTCCGTCCATACGTAGGCTTTGGCTTTGGCCGCGCAATCCCTCAGAAGCATCGCTTTGCATGTGGCGTAGATTGTGGCGTGATGTTCTGGGGCACTCCAGAGTTCTATCACGGCGATGTTAAGCTGTCGAAAGAAAACTTGGATGGCGGTGGCGGCTTCGTAAAGACAATGTCGAAGTTGTCAGTCTATCCATGCGTAAGCTTCAAGGTAGCAGGCCGCATCATTTAATCGGCAATAACCTGTTTAATAACGCACTACAAAGGCAATGGTGAGCAATCGCCATTGCCTTTGTTATTGTTATGGGGGGAATTGTAGCAAGGCGTATGCCGATGTGTCGTTTCATCAATGATTGATATATGTCAACAATTTGCACATTTCCTCGCATGTACGGAAACATTTTTACAAAAAAGCAGGACTTTTAATCAAAAACGACTCATATTTGCATCGGAAACGCTCGCTCGCGCGCGTGCGTTATATAATAAGGTGTCGTGGCATGCAACATTTACAATGTGCAAGCAGTATTTGGCACTCTTATAAAGCCCCCTGTAAAAAAAAAGTACACCATTGAGGGAGCAAGTAATGTGTTTTTTATTTATATTTGCAACGTGTTATACTGAAACTAAAATTTTATGATTATGAAAAAGGTCATTACATTATTGTGTGTGTTATTTATGTGCTGCCTTTATGTCAGTGCAGCATCGCCAGTGGTTGATAAGCCGATAACCATCAAGTGGGCTTTCAATACTGGCACTGATGGGCAAGTGGCTGTGATTTCAGAGCCTGACTACATTTCTACAGACTATGTCAGTGTAGGCAGTGGACTCTCGTACGCAGGTACGAAATCTGTGACTGAAGACAACGTGACATACGTGCAGACAGGTTTCCAGCCCGCTAACCAGGATGGAAGTGCAGCAGAGACGAATGCCGTAAAGTTTATGTTCAAGACAAAAACCGGCATTACGTTCACACCGACAAAGGTGTCGTTCCGTACATATCGACACGGCACCGATGGTGGTAAACTCGATGTGGCATGGCAATCGGGTGAGACGTCGAAGACCCTTGCAACAGCTATTGTCCCTATGCGTAACAATACGACAAGCAGCAAGGACTACGACACGGCAAAGAGTTATTGGGAAACAACAAGCGTTGGCGTTGATGCCTATGAAGGCGAAAGTGGACTGGCAATCTACCTCTACAGCCTGGGCAATACGAAGCAGGTATCGTATGGCGACATAACGATTGAGGGCGTGTTGAATGGCGAGATTGCCGATGTGAAGACATACGCACTCACGACAAATGTCAATCCTTCAGACGCAGGAACCGTTACGACGAAGCCTGTTGGGCAGGTGTTTGACGAAGGCACAGAGATTACTCTCACACAGACACGTAACTTCGGATATAAGTTCCGCAATTGGACAGACAAGGACGGCAACGTGCTTGGCGCTGACGACACATACACCTTTATTATAAATAAGGATGAGGAGATAACGGCAAACTACGACGTGATACCTACATATCAACTGACAGTCGAGGCAACAAACGGTGCGAAGGAATACATGGTTACGCCTGACCCTGCGCCAGAGATTGTTGGGCAGAAGAATATGTATGAGGAGGGCACGACGGTGACACTGTCAGCCTCAAACAATCCGATACTCACATTCGCATCGTGGAACAACGGCGAAACTTCGGGCAATATACAGGTGGTAATGGATGCCGACAAGACTGTGACGGCAAACTATAATGCTATCGACTTCATTGCAGGTTGGGACTTCTATGTAAGTGGCAACAATGGTCGTGTGGCTGACTTTGCTGCTGAAGACAACGATGCCGATGCACTTATACTGCGCAATGCTGACGGCACAACAACCAGCTGGCTCGACAAGAGTCAGATGGCTGCAAGCGGATATGAAGGCAAGCCTGCCGCTGTGAATTGGAAAGCATTGACTGATAAATATTACTACCAGACAAAGGTAAATGCCTCTGCCTTCACCGACATCACGGTTCAGGCCGAAATGCTCTATAACTACAACGCATACCAAACCCAAATACTGGAATACTCGTTGGACAACAAGACGTGGTATGAGGTTTCACGCATTACGATTGATGGCGTGAAGAAATGGACGCCTATCGTGGGCACGCTTCCTGCGGAGTGCAATAACAAGTCGGAAGTATATCTTCGTTGGATTCCTGACTATACGTCAAAGATTGATGGAACATCAGCAACAAACGACGGAACATCAATCACGGCAATCTATGTTACAGGCAAGGCTCGTCCTGTCGACGATGGTAAGGAGCCAGAACTCGTGTCGTCAGTGCCAGAGGCAGATGCTGAGAATGCTTCGATTGCAGGTAAGATTGTGCTGAACTTCTCTGAAAAGGTTGTGCTTGCAGATGGTGCATACGCCATGCTCAACAATGAAAAGATAGAAGGCACGGCTACGAATCAGACCGTAACATTTGCATACAAGGGTCTCGACTACGATGATAGCTATACGTTCATCCTCCCTGCCAACTCTGTGCTTGACCTCATGGGCAATCCTTGCACAAAGGCTGTGGTCATTAACTTCACTACGAAGAGCCGTAGTGCTGTGACTAAGGGTAAATATGACTTCATTGTGCCTGATATGGGTACATTCAAGGAGGCTATCGCTGCCGCAAACAAACGCACAGATAAGTCTGTACGCTACCGCATCTTCGTTAAGCAAGGCGATTATCTTGTTGAGGGCGATGATGGTGCAAAAGTGACTGGCTATAGTGGAGAGACTTATCCATCGCCAACGACAACCGTGTCTGCGCCTAATGTGTCAATCATTGGCGAGGGTATGGACAATACTCAGCTTCGCAATCAGTGTGACAACTGGGCAGATATTGAGTCGCTTCACAGGGCAGAGTTTGTTTACCTGACAACGGCTGCAAACAATACCTACGTGCAAGACATCACTTTCCGCAGTGGTCACAAGCTTGGCGACGGTCGTTGCGCTGCACTTGAAGACTATGGCAACAAGAATATCTTCAAGAACTTCCGTATGTGGGGAACGCAGGACACTTATTATTCACGCAACGGACGTATGTACTTTGAGACATCAGCCCTCCACGGAAGTGTAGATTATCTTTGCGGCGGTGGAGATGTAGTTTATAACCAATGTGACCTTGTGATTGAACGCGATGGTTCTGTGCTTTGTGCTCCTGCTCAGGCACGCAAATATGGTTATGTATTCATTGATTGTACGGTTAAGAGTGCTAATCCTTCGCAATACAAGAACTATACCCTCGGTCGTCCGTGGGGTAGCGGAACACCTGCTGCTATCTACATCAACACAACTATGGATGTGGTTGCAAGTGCTGCTGGTTGGGATGAGATGAGTGGCGGCTATCCACTTCGCTTTGCTGAATATGGCACAAAGACAACATCGGGAACGCTCATCGACCTAAGTCAGCGCAAGACTGTCTTTGGCGATGGACACACAAACAATCCAATTCTTTCAGCCGAAGAAGCTAAGCAATATACGGTTACAAATGTGCTTGGAGGCGATGACGATTGGAATCCACAGTATTATACAGAGCAGGCACCGGTTCCTTCGAATGTTGTTCTCGAGGGTAGCTCTTTGACTTGGGACAACAGCGATTACGTGTTCTGCTGGGCAGTCTGCAAAGATGGTTACGTTGTTGATTTCACAACTACGCCTAACTACACTATCGACTTGCCAAATCGTTGCACTTGGTCAGTCCGCGCAGCTAACGAGATGGGTGGACTTGGCGAAGCCGTAGAAGCAACTGTTGCAGATGGCATAGAAGATGTAAATACAGAAAAGGCATCATCAGCCACATACGACATTCGCGGATATAAAGTAGCTTCGCCACACAAAGGCCAAGTCTATATCCAGAACTCAAAGAAGTACATATCATCGCAAGGAAGATAAATATTCATATTTAAGAAAAAAAATGCTAACTTTGCAAAAGTTATTGCATTTGCATGTGCGTATGCAAATAATCAAAGAGCCAACAAAACTATGGAAACAAAGTTTATAGTGAAATTTGCCAGATACATGTTTGCAGTCACACTATCGTTTTTGTGTGCTTGTACAAATGATGATGACGATGTAAACAACAATACGGTGCTACATTTGCGACATCAGGACTGGGCACCAGATGTGCGTGCAGGGCTCAATGATTTTATGGACGACTGTGCGGGAATGAAAAATGCTTATGTTGTGTTTGATTTCGACAACACCTGCTCTATATTCGATATCGAGGAGCAATTGGCAATCTATCAGTTGGAAACAATGAGTTTTGCAATGAATCCCGACCAACTTGCACAAGTACTTGCCTCTGGACTTGACAATGCTCCCGCAGAGTGCAACAACTGGATACATGACATCACCTCTGCATATTCTCACTTGTATGACAAATACGGTCCTTTCACACCAGATGGTCTGAATGAAGCATCCATCGAGACCGTACACGCTGACCCTGAATGGATTGAATTTGCAACAAAAATGCGTGCCATGTACGACAGAGTCGGAGAATGGGCAAGCATCGACGACTCGTACAATTGGATATTATACTGGTTCTGCGGAATGACTGAAAAGCAAGTGTACGACATTGCATATGAGTCCCACAAAAAATACGGTGCTGTAAACACATCTGTCGAGACATGGATAAGTCCTGCCGAACTGACTTCACAGGTCGGACAGGTCAGCGTATCGTGGACAAGAGGTGTACAGGTAAGCGAAAACATCCGTGAACTATGGAAATGTCTCGACAAAAACGGCATTGATGTATGGGTATGCTCCGCTTCTGGAATCGCACAGATTGAGGCTGCCGTCGATGCTTTCGGGCTCAAAGATTACTGCACTGGTGTTCTTGCAATGACTATATCATCGGACAATGCAGGAATATACACCAATTCATACGACTTCACTTCGGGGTATGCAGCCATACCTACTGCTAACGGGTGGAGCAAAGGTAAACTGGCAACAAAGGCTCAGACTGCAGGCCCAGGCAAGGTGACAGCCATTCTCAACTCGATTGCACCATTGTATGGGGGTGCTACACCTCTTGCGGGATTTATGGACTCAACGGGAGATTTCAATTTCTGCACGGAATTTGCATCTCTGCGCACAGTAGTGTGCTTCAACCGTGCCAACCGCAAGATAACAGATGGTGGTGGTTTGATTGCGGAAGTTGCAATGTATGAGAAAGATAATTTAGGCTATGATTATGCTTCGGCTGTAAAGGCGCACGACACATACTATCTCCTTCAAGGAAGGGACGAAAATGGGTTGCGTGCATTCCGCAGTTCCAACCTCACTCTCCGATTTGGTTCAAACGAGGAAAAGTTGTTTGCCAACAAGGACAACGAAGCACAACTGGCAGAGATGATTCAGGGGAAACTGACCATAAAAGAGGCTATCAACCGCTTCTCTATCAATTTCCTGAGCGAATACAACGGGTATCACAGCAGGTGATTTATAAATGTAATAGCACACAGGTGCAGAGGTACCTTTGACATGTCTTGTTAGGATTTTTGCTTGTTTTCTAAACGCAGCACTAAGATAAGTAAAAAATCTGACATGACAAAATCTTGAACATGCCCAGGATATTAAAAAGAAATATTTACAATAGTGTTGCGGAATTAAAGAAAGATATGAACCAAGAGTTCGGTACTAAGTCTGATAGGATTTTAAGAGGTATTATAACGGTAATCATTTTGCTTGCAATAACCTTGCCAGTTTCTTCACAGGGAGTCAGGGTATGGCAGAATGGTGGTTACAGAGACTTTGGCGCATCTACATCTGACAGTATTACATTCTCAAACACACCAACCCAGAGTGTCTCTGTCTGGCAGGATGGAATAAGCAAGGATTACTCTGCATATTCAGTTGACAGTATGACTTTCTTCAGTGAGCAAGCCATTCCGGATATAGAATATGAATACACCGATATCGACCTCGAAAACTATATCTATCCAAGCGCAGATGCAAAAATCAACCCAAATCTGGCGGAGTTCAACATTGACAAAGATGAGGTGGTTTCATTCGACTCCATCAACAACATCGCAGTTCTGCGTTTTGCAGGATCAGTTCCAAAACTCTATCGAGGCTCCATTGTGCCTTTGATTTATAATGACATTGCCCGTGCACTCTTCGTGCTTGAGGTTCAGGTTGACGGAAAGACAGCAACCATACATTACCGCAAAGCACAGATTACGGAGATTTTCTTCAACCAGACAATCCATATCAGCAGCGAGGAGGAAGCGATGACCCGTAGCACCACTCGCGACTATGACGGCAAATTCCTCAGCAGACTTAAACTTTTGAATATGTTAGGTGGAGGACTGAATATAACGATTGACGATTGCAGCATCAATTTCGACGACACTAAGTTTGACCTTACATTCGGAAACTTCTTACTTTTCTACGGAAAAAGTCTTAACTGTCCTTTCCGCCGTCTCACTGCAGTGCTTGGCGGAGACGTTGTTGCCAAAGGTTCGTTCGAGATGGAACCATCTTTCCAGGCAACAAAGGGATGGTGCAAAGACCTGAAGCAGAGTGTCGTAAGAATCCGAAAAATTATATTTATTTATGGTATTCCTGTTGATATCGACTTCAATATAGATGTCTGTGCCGACCTGAACATCCAGTCAAAGATTTCAAGAGCCTTCTACTATGCACGGGATGTTGGTGCAACACTCAAGGTTAATGTAGGTGCAGAATACGATTTTGAGACAGGCAAGTTGATTCCGCTCAACAAATTAGAGTTCACACCAGTTGATGCAAATTCTGAAATGAGAAATCTCCCCGAAAATCTCCACATGACATTCGACGCATCAATATTCCCACGTTTCAAAATTTATTTCTATGAATTCAAGTGGGCAGGATGGGGGTGTGACTTTAAGCCTATCTTCGAAAAACTCCAGTTCGACTCAATGAAGAAGGATGGTCACCTCTTCTTCAGTTCAACATTCTCTCTTGGTTCAAGCCTCAAGGGATTCATGTATGTATGGGATTGGGACAAAAACTGCAATAAATACCTTGCAGAAAGCCCGACTTTCGAAAAGATATGGTTTGCCCACAAAAGTCCTAATGACATTGAGGAAGATGTGGATGCCATCTGTGAACGCCTCAACTTTGGTGGTCAGAGCAAGACTTCTTTCACAGTTACTGACCTTGTCTGTGAATGGAACCAGAAATCGATTGTGCCACCTGCAGCAGAAGAGATGTCTATTGAAGTAGAGAGATTCGGCACACTTCCTGATCCGAACATCAATCCAGAATACTATGATGAAAAGATGGGTGGTGGAGATTTTAATGGCAAGACCCACGCAGCAGCTGAAAACGC
This sequence comes from Prevotellaceae bacterium, assembly GCA_030536165.1. GTDB lineage: Bacteria > Bacteroidota > Bacteroidia > Bacteroidales > Bacteroidaceae > Prevotella. The sequence goes on from JAUNQM010000014.1 coordinate 14,541, forward strand.
ATGGTATTCTCAAGGAATAGACTATTTCAGATTAAACAAGGAAGGCAAGGCCGACGTTCCGTTCAAAGTTGACACTCCGGCAGGAGAAGATTTCAAACTTGTGGCTCGTATTCTTGATGGCAACGGAGATGTCATAAAAGAAGTAGAACACCCGACACAATCTGGTTTCAAACACTATAAATGTGTTCAGACATTAGTAGCAGCAGGTAAATCCGTAAAATTCGAACTCGAGGTAAAAGACTACGGTGCTTGGGTACACGAGGTTTGTCCAAACTTCCCAGATGATAATATAACCCGTAACGATGTTATATTCGATCACGGAAACATATCAGGTTATATGATTATTGACGGCATAAGTTATCCAAGTAGTACATTCTTTGGCTGCGGTGATTACCAGTGCCAGACTGTTCCAGCACCACTCCGACCAGGAGAAGGTCGCAAATCCACTATGAGTGAAGCTCTCGACTTCAGCCGTTGGGCAGCCGACAAATTAGGTCTAAGCACTGAAGGGGCAAGATATTACAATACAGAATGGAATGGCTATCCAGCAACCGTATGCGCAATGCCCGATGGAGGTGGCACTTGGACATATGTCGGTAATTTCATGGCAAAAATTGAAGGCGGAGAAGTAACCATAACAACTGATAGCTTCAGAATAATTGAAGACGAAGAAGAGTAGAATCCAAAAATTGGATGTTATAAATTACCGGCAGGTACCAAAGAGTGCCTGCCGTTTTCTATTAGGGAAATAATTACTCGGCTGTCTCGGAACACGACAACGGCTCCTCGCTGGAAAAGTCTACGCTCCAGTTCTCCACTACAGACAAGATCCCGACAAGTCAGGAACTTGCTTTCGTGGTCGAGGACGTGCAAGGCAACACCTATGTCATTGGGCAGAAAGAGGCTCCCTACCCGATGGTAGAGATTGAGACAAAGATTGACAGCAAGGAGAATGTAAAGGTAGTAAAAGTGGTATTTTCGGCAAGAAAATTCCTTATTCCATTCTCTATGTAGAAAAAAACGCTATTTTTTACTTGTTTTTTTAACTTGTTACAATATTATTTAGTACCTTTGCAGTGAATTTTTATTTAACATGTTAAAGAAATATTCAGTAAAATGGGTATAAAACGTGATTTCTAAACGTGATTCTACCTCCAACAGCTAATTGACAGCAAAGGTAATGGGATGATTAAAATCATCACTGGCGTAAGACGTAGCTGCAAGTCATACTTGCTGTTCGACATATTTACTTCATGGCTTAAAGAAGAAGGGGTTGACAAGCAACATATCATAATGGTTAATCTGGAAGACAGACGAAACAAGAAATTGCGTGATCCTGATAAGCTACTTGAATATATCGACAGCAAAATGATTGATAATGATCAATATTACATCTTGCTGGATGAAGTACAACTTGTACGCGAATTTGAGGACGTACTCAACTCGTATCTGCATGTATCCAATGCAGATGTCTATGTAACTGGCTCAAATGCCCGTTTCTTGTCTAAGGATGTCATTACTGAATTCCGAGGACGAGGTTTTGAAATCAGAATCATGCCTCTGTCATTCAGCGAGTTCTTCTCCGTTTACGAGGGCAGCAAGCAACTGGCTCTTGATGAATATATGACGTATGGAGGTCTTCCGCAGATTTGCTCTCTCACGACAGAAAAGAGCAAGTCAGAATACTTGAAGGGATTATTTGAGGAAACATACATAAAGGATATCCAGGAAAGATACCATGTTCAGAAAGAAGATGAACTGGGAGAACTTATCAACATAATATCGTCTTCCATTGGAAGCCTTACTAATCCTCGAAAACTTGCAAACACTTTCTTATCTGTCAAAAATGAGAAAATTTCTCCGAACACCTTAAAGTCGTGGCTGGAATATCTGTGTGATTCATTCCTTGTGTTAAAGGCTATGAGGTATGATGTTAAAGGCAAAAATTACATTGACACTCCATATAAGTATTATTTTTCTGATATGGGACTGCGTAACGCACGCATCAACTTCAGACAGGACGAGAAAACACATGTCATGGAGAATGTTATCTATAACGAATTGTTGGTGAGAGGTTTCAATGTTGACGTTGGCGTCGTTCCTGTCATGGTCAGGGATAAAGACGGAAAACAGAAATATTCACAACTGGAAATCGACTTCGTTTGCAATCAAGGAAGCAGGCGCTATTATATACAGTCTGCATTTAGGATGGACAACGAAGGGAAAAAGGCTCAGGAACAAGCTTCACTGATGAAAGTGTATGATTCGTTCAAGAAAATCATAATCGTCGGTGAGGAATGTCTCGTCCATCGCAATGAACAGGGAATAACGACAATGAGCATTTATGATTTCTTGCTGAACCATAATTCCCTTGATTTATAAGAGCCACTATTTGTTTTTTGAAAATCACTTCAGTTTTCTATATTATTTCACCAGATTTTCTATATTGTTTCTGACTCTATACCTTTATACAAACAAAAAAGACCGCTTTTGCGATCTCTTTGTACACCCTCAGGGGTTCGAACCCTGGACACCCTGATTAAGAGTCAGGTGCTCTACCAACTGAG
>JAUNQM010000209.1 GCA_030536165.1 Prevotellaceae bacterium
TCACAGGCATTTGCAATCATGCTTACACCGGCACGGCATACGAAAAGGAATGCTGCTATTGCCGTTTCCTGAATCATCCAGGAAAGAAAGATTTGTCTTATAAGACCTTTGTCCGCAAGCAAGAGATATATAAAAACGCCGATGTCTGCTTCGTTGCCGTGAGCCATTGGCTTGCAGAAAAAGCACGTTGTAGTGCTTTGCTACAGGGAAAATGCATTAAAGTAATACCTAACACGCTCTCCCCATCACAGTTCGTGATTATGGACAAAGCGGAAAGCAGAAAGCATTTAGGCTTGCCAGATAAGAACATAATAATCTTCGGCGCAGCGCGAATTGACGACTCGATAAAGGGCTTCCCTTTGTTGGTTGGTGCGATGAAATATCTAGTTGAAATGGGCAAAATTCAAAAGGAAAGCCTACATCTTGTATTGTTCGGCAACATAAAATCAGACAGGGAATGTTTCTTGTCGGCAATACCTGTGTCATACACTTACGCAGGTGTTGTAAGTGCAGATCAACTTGCATGCTTTTACTCTGCCTCGGATGTCGTTGTATCTTCGTCATACTATGAGACTTTTGGGCAGACTTTGATTGAAGCACAGGCGTGTGGATGCCTTTCCGTATCGTGGAATAATAGCGGACAGTCTGATATTATACGCCATAAAGAGAATGGTTTCCTCGCTGAATATCTTTCACAAGAAAGCCTTGCAGAAGGCGTTCTGTGGGCATTGACAGAAGGGAAGGATAATATTTCGCGTGAAGATTTGCGCACCGATGTCATCAATCGTTTCTCGGAAGAAAACGTTGCACGACAGACAATAGAACTTTACAAGAGTTTGGTGTGAAGGCAGCAAATGTTTGTTCGCCTTAACATCTATAAATAGATACTCAAAACAGGAAATAAAAATATCATTCATGGAAACATCACCTGCAAAGCACCGCATAGAGTGGATAGACGCAATGAGAGGGTTCACAATGATAATGGTTGTGGCTAATCACGTGCAGATTCTCAGTTTCAGTCAGGCATTTAGCTGGTCATCATCAATGCCGTTGCTGATATTGTTTCGCATGCCGTTGTTCTTTTTTATCAGCGGTTTCCTTGCATATAAGGCAAGTACGGTATGGAGTTTCAGCAATTTTGCAGGCATGATGGGCAAGAAAATCAGGATTCAGATAGTGCCTACGGCGGTATTCTTCTGCGTGGCACTCATCCTGTTCCATCCCACAGCAATGGACGAAAACTGCATTAAGTGGCTGCAATCACCCGTGAAGGGCGGCTACTGGTTCACCATCGCACTGCTCTACATGTTTATCATTTACTACATCTTTGAGTTCATCGAACATAAGTTCCGTCGCATGAGTTTTTTACCTATCTGCGTGCTTTGGATTGTATCTCTGCTGGTGTATGAGTCATGTTATCTGCCAAAGTTTTTTGAATGGGCTGATGGACGAAAAGTGGCATACACTGGGTGGCTCACCGATACAAGTTTCATCCAGGTAATGAAATACTTCCATTTCTTTATCTATGGAAATATCGTTCACCGCTATTGGGATAGGGTAGAGCGGCTATATGACCGCAAGGGTTTCATACTTGCAATCATCATTATTGCTGCACTATCGTCGATGGAATTTCTCAAACTTCATTGGCTCCATCAACAGTGGGCATGCATCTCTAAGACACTGGCGTCGTATTCGTTGCTCACAATCGTTTTTCTTTTCTTCCGCTATTATCAAGATAGTTTTACGAAGCAACGCCGCCTCGGACGTTGTCTGCAATATATCGGCACACGTACCCTTGATGTCTATTTAATCCATTACCTCTTCTTGCCGACGCTGCCAATGGTCGGAGTCTTCTTCAATGCACACCGCCACAATTTCGTCATCGAGCTCTCGGCAGCGCTCATTGTGGCAGCACTTGTGATAGGTATGTGTCTGCTGACATCCAATATCTTACGTATTTCGCCTTTCTTGAAAAAATACATGTTTGGGCGTTAGATTTTGCGAACTATACGGAGTAAAAAACTCATTTATCCCCATATTTTGTCTTCCACACCTCATATATTGCATGCAATACATAAGGTGTGAAAATTTGTGCAAACCGAACGCAGAGCCCTGCTTAAATGCCTTCTTGCCAAGAACAATTGCTGATTTTGTTCTTGAAAACAAAGAGACAATGAAGTTTTTTACACAGGTTTTTATAGATGCATCGAAATCTTCGCTTTTTTATTTTGTATTTCGCTCAACTTGCACTATCTTTCGCTTTGCGCAAAATAGGCTGCATCTCAACAATAAAAATAAAAAACTCCGTCTTTTATTTTGCATTGTATTCGATTTGCACTATCTTTGCAAGGACAAAACAAAAAACACTAAGACTTATGCGACGAATCACTATCCTTATCCTTCTCTTCAGTTTGTGCACAGGCTTGGCGCAAGCAAAGAAGAAAGCATACATCTTCACTTCATTCCGAGAGCCTTCGGTAAGTGGCTTGCAATACCTTTACAGTTACGACGGACTGCATTGGGACAGCATTCCTGGCGTATTCATGAAGCCTGCAATCGGCAACGAACGACCTTATACCGACCGCTTTACTGGCAAGGAAGTCTCTCCTACGTATTGTGGTACGCATGTGCTGAGAGACCCTTCGGTAGTGAAGGGACCTGATGGCACGTTCCACCTCGTATGGACGACCGCATGGAGTGGTAGTCACGGCTTCGGCTATGCAAGTTCGAAAGACCTCATACATTGGAGCGAACAGCGGGAGATACCTGTAATGGAAGATTCATGCACAAACAATGTATGGGCGCCGGAGATTTTCTATGATGAGGATTCACAATACTATTACATTGTATGGTCAAGTGGCATACATCCGAGCCGCTATACCGACGAAGACCGCCGCGGTGCTAACGCCTGCCATCGCCCTTATTTTACAAAGACAAAGGATTTCAAGACGTTTACACCAGCGCAGCAGTTCTACGATTGCGGCTTCAATAGCATTGACGGATTCATAGTTAAAAGGGCGAAAAACGATTATGTGTTTGTGTTAAAAGACAACAGAAAGCCTGGTTTCAGCGACCTTTTTTGTGCTTTCAGCAATTCCGTTGAAGGGCCGTATTCCAACCCGACACAGAAATTCGCGCCAAGTTATTCCGAAGGTCCGTGCGTCGTAAAGCTGGGCGATGAGTGGATAATTTACTTTGACCAGTACAAACCAGCGCAACGATATTGTGCGTATTCAACGATAGATTTCAAGACTTTTACCGAGATAAACGACCGCATTTCCGTACCAGTAGGGCACAAACACGGTACGATAGTGGAAGTCACTCGCAAACAATTGAAGAATATTCTCAGGTTTCGCAGATAAAACTGATTGAGAACGGTATTTTTGCATGAATTCAGGAGCGAGATTTTTACAAAAACAATAAAAACAGCTTTGTATTTCTTTAGGTCTTGCTTCGCAATCCCGCAAGTGTTATGCCATGTTTTCCATGCGAACAAACTCGCAGATAAAACCTGTCATAACCCAGGCAAAAAGAAAGACAAAGTAAAGAACACCGCTTAGCTGAAAAACAAGGCACTTTCGATATATAATGGATAAGGTGCATGCCTTTCGCTCTATTTATTTCGCCAGTAATAACAATTATAGATTACTAAATTGAAAACAAAATGAAATTCGACGTTAAGAAACATACAGATGAGGTGGTTGCGTGGATTCGCAACTGGTTTGAAGAGAATGGCAACGGTTGCAATGCTGTTGTGGGTATAAGCGGTGGTAAAGACTCAAGCGTCGTTGCAGGGCTTTGCTGCAAGGCATTGGGCAAGGAACGTGTGATTGGTGTGATGATGCCCAATGGAGAGCAGTTTGACATAGATTGTTCGCAGAAGCTATGTGCGCACTTAGGCATCACAAACTACACGATAAATATAAAGGAAGCCTTCGAGGCAGAGATAAAACAAATGAAACTCGTAGGACTGGAGCCTTCGGACCAGACGCTTACGAACCTTGCTCCACGCATCCGTATGGCTACGCTCTATGCGGTTTCGCAGTCGCTTAATGGTAGGGTGGCAAACACTTGTAACCTTTCAGAGGATTGGGTAGGATATTCCACTCGCTATGGCGATTCCGTTGGCGACTTCAGTCCATTGTCGAAGTTTACCGTGCAGGAAGTTAAGGCGATAGGTCATGAACTCGGTCTGCCTGCCGATTTGGTTGAGAAGACTCCGATCGATGGACTTGTGGGTAAGACCGACGAAGACAATCTCGGCTTCACATACGCAGAGTTAGACCGCTATATTCGTACGGGCGAAATAGAAAACCTCGACCACAAGGCAATCATAGACCGCAAGCATAAGGCCAACTTGTTTAAGCTGCAACTTATGCCAATCTTTGAACCAGGCATCGAAGTTGAAGTAAA
>JAUNQM010000210.1 GCA_030536165.1 Prevotellaceae bacterium
AGCAACTCCATAGCCTGCAACTGAGAACCATGGTGAACGTGTCAGACCATATTCCTTATGCAGAATAGTCGCAGCAGTGAAGGCTGTTGCTGTGTGACCTGAAGGGAACGAGTTCTTTGTTGAGTTATCCGGACGCATTTCCTTTACCGAATACTTCGTTGCATTTACTGCCAAAGCCATTACTGCATTGGCTGCAAGGGTGCTGACGAGGAAACGATCCCAACTTGAACGTCCTTCGTAACCGAAGGCTTTCATGCCCACGATGGCTACGTATGGGAAGAACTGCGAATAGTTGTCAATCTCGCTCTTGAAATCTTTCTCGAAATGGAAACGAGCAGAACGGAAAGCACGCTTCTGATCCTTGATGATAAATGATGCAAGGAAGATAGGAATACCTGCGTAAGTAAGGTCGCGCTTCCAATTGTAATAAGGATGCGCGTGCGTATTACCAGGCTGCTCGGCAATGCAAGTCTCACCAGCCCAGTTTGTGTATGTCTTCAAATTTGAGACATCCTCAGTAGGATCTGCAAGCGTCGGTGCCTGTAGCAACTCAGCATATGCGTCATCCTGCTCTTCGAGTTGTGCCAACAGCAGTGAGTCTGCATCTGTGTCGGCAAATGCTGACGTAATAAATGTCAGCAACAATGAAAATAAAAATAAACGTTTCATCATGTTACAAATTAACTTTTATGTTTTTTGAAATATAATTATTGTTGTCCGCTAAAAATATTAACATCAGCTATATCCCATTGATTACCAGTTAAAATCAAGAAAGAACAAATAAGGGGGGGCATGGATAAATAGCCTGTAAGGCTTAAATCTCACAGCCCAAGGCAACGCCCAGAGCAGCGAGAGCAGAGGGCAAATACTTTTGCACTATGCCAAGTCGCGAGGGGTGAAGGTAAAGCCAAAGCGTAGCGACGCCTTGGGTAATATGGTTCTGTAACTACGCGCTGTAAGTGCAAAAGCTCTACAAGCCATTATGGTAAGGCTTTTGCCCTGACAGGGCGTTTTGAATGACGCTTGTTACCCAGGGTGTCGCTACGCTTTGCCCTGGGCTATGGGATTGTCGGACTTTCAGCCCGACTTTAGCGGACAACAATAAAATATAATCTGGAACTTTTGTGCCTTAAATATCAACAACAGTAATGCCTGTGCCGCCGAATTGGACATTCTCATCGCGATAGGATTTGATACCTCGCACTGTTGAGAGATACTGGCGCACAAGGTGACGAAGTATTCCGTCGCCTTTGCCGTGAAGTATTCTTACCGTCGGCATTCCTATCATCATGGCGTCATCGATGTAGTGGACAAGGGTATTGAGTGCTTCATCGCCTCGCATACCTCTTACGTCCAACTCTGGCTTAAACATATTCCGCTTGTTGTCAATTTCTTCTCTCATCCTACGCATTGCAGGTGTCAAAGCCGCCCCACCGAGGTTACTTATAGCTTTCTGCTTTGGTGCTTCTGTCGGTTCAAGTTTTGCAAGCTTGACATTAGTGCGTATCTGTCCGAAGATGCATATTGCATTCTTCCCACTGATGCTTTCTATCTTGCCTACAGTCTCCTGTCCGCTTATCTTCACATACGCTCCAACCTCCAGCTTTGATGCAATCTTTGGCGTCGGCTCTTGCTTTGGCTGAATAGCAACATTTATACGTGGGCGTTCGGTTTTTGTCTTTATCTCAACTGGCGTCTGCTCCACCTTCTCTGCAAAGTCACTGAGCTTCTGTCGCGCCTTCTTTGTGGCTTCCTTGCGGGCTTGCTTTTCCTTTATTTCCTTAATGGTACGCTCTATGCGAGCATTGCTTTCCTTGAGTAGTCGTGCAGCCTCATCTTTCGCAGTCTCAATGATTTCCTTGCGTTCTGCTTTCAGTTTGGCTATCTGTTCCTCATACTTCGCAATGGCTTGCTCAACCTCTTTCTCCTTCTGATGGATATTCTGGCGTTTGCGCTCCCAATAGCGTTTGTCGCGGACTATATCCTGAAGATATTTGTCACTCTGTATGTAGTCTTGCCCGACTTTTTCCGATGCTTCCTTTATTACATTCTCTGGCAGACCGATGTTCCTCGCTATCTCAATGGCAAATGAACTGCCTGGATTACCGATTGCAAGCTGGAAAAGCGGACGCATCTCGCCTCTGTCGTATAGCATTGCTGCGTTCACAATGCCCTCGTTATCGTCGGCAAAGAGTTTCAGGTTCTGATAGTGCGTGGTTATCACCGCCCATGCCTTCTTGTGGAGGAAGGTGTCGAGGAACGACTCAGCAAGTGCCCCACCTATCTGTGGTTCTGTTCCACCACCGAACTCATCGATAAGCAGCAACGATGTGTCCCTGCACTGCTTCATCATCGTCTTCATGTTGAGCAGATGTGATGAGTAGGTGCTCAAGTCGTTGTCTATGCTCTGTTCGTCACCGATGTCAATCATTATGTCGGTAAAAACGCCCGTCTTTGAGTTTTCTCTCACTGGTATCGGTAATCCGCATTGCAGCATATACTGCAGCAGACCTGTCGTCTTCAGACAAATAGACTTACCTCCGGCATTCGGACCTGATATAATCATTATATGGTTCTCGCGTGTGAGGACTATGTCCAAAGGCACTATCTTCCTGCCTTGTTTGGTCAGCGAACGCTTTAGCAGCGGATGTTCTGCCTGCACCCAGTCCATCTGTGGCTCTTGTGTCACTTCTGGTTCGAAGGCATTAAACTCATCTGCCATCTTTGCCTTCGCCTGCAGGAAGTCGATTCGCGCAAGTATCTGGTAGGAATCAACGATTTCCTTGATATATGGACGTATCTCTTTTGTGAACTCCGTGAGGATTCTCACCTCCTCGCGGCGTTCTTCCGACTCAAGTTCGCGTATTCTGTTGTTCACCTCCACCACTTCTGCAGGCTCGATGAATACGGTCTTACCAGTTGCACTCTCATCATGCACAATGCCCATTATCTTGCGTTTTGCCTGCGGAGATACTGGCAGCATGAGGCGTCCGTCGCGCATTGTCGGGGTTGCATCTTTGCTTACAAGACCTTCGACTTGCGCACGATGGAGTATTGTGTTCAGCGTTGATGATATCTTGCCATTTGTTCGCTTGAGTTCGTCACGAATGTTTGCGAGCGTAAACGACGCGCCGTCTTTTATGCGCCCAGCCTTATCAAGGATGACGTTGATGCGTCTGACTATCTGAGGGAACGGTATTATGTCGTCGGTAAGTCGCATCAGCGCAGGGAACTTCTGCGTTTCATCCTCGGAATTGTATTTGCGTATGGCTGCGACAATCGCATCTATTGCCGAGAGGCTTCGCATCAGGTCGAAGAGTTCATCTTCTTCCATGTGTGTATTCTCAGGCTTTATACGCATCACGGCTTCGCGCACATCGAAGAAATAGGTCATAGGAAAGTCGTCATGCTCTGCCAACACTCGGCGGAACTCACGTGTCTGGGTCTGCAACTCGTTAATTTCGGCTGCATCGACCGACATCGTCATTGCATCGACTTTTTCCTTGCCGAGCGACGACAGACACATCGACGATAGGATGTCTCGTACCCTGTCAAACCCTATTTTTTCTTCAAAATTCTGCGGATAGACCATAATCGGCTGCAAAATTACTAAAAATCTTCCATATTAAGCATTGAACACATCATATTTTTTTGTACTTTTGCACCAAATTATTATTAAATAAGTTTCGCGTGTGTTATTTCACGCAGAGTGCAACTTGAAAGGCGAGCCTTTTATATCGATTTTGTCAAATTATGCCATATGCAAGCATTCGGCAAGTTTACAAGGACGCAATAACGTCATCCTGAACTTGATTCAGGATCTCCATCGTTGCGTGCAGTCCTCTTCGCAACTAAGGAGATTCAGTGTCAAGCACGGAATGACGAGGTAGGCCACCAGGAAAAAGGCAAACGTCAATGCAGACCTGATAAGGTCAGAATTTTCTCTGCGTGAAACAAAACAAATGGCATGCGAACAAAAGGAATATTCATCATGAACATTACCCTCATTCCACCATCGCAATTTCGTGCTTGCATGTCGCTGCCGCCATCGAAGAGTGTCGCCAGCAGAGTCATGATTATCCGTAGCCTGATGAATGGCAAATTCACCATTGACAGCATGCCCGACTGCGACGATATCAAAGTATTGAACGACGCAATTATTGCGGTGGAATCGGCAAAAACCGGCAATATCAACGTTGGAGGCGCAGGCACAGCTATGCGTTTTCTTACGGCTTTGTTGGCTGCCAGAGAAGGTGAATACGTCATCGACGGCAATGAACGTATGCGGCAGCGTCCGATTGGTGAACTCGTCACAGCGCTAAGAAAGCTTGGGGCGGACATTACTTACCTCGGAAATGTAGGCTTTCCACCGCTCAGGATAAGCGGAAAGCGACTTCAAGGT
>JAUNQM010000211.1 GCA_030536165.1 Prevotellaceae bacterium
CGATGCACAATTGACAATTTTTATAGGAACCACTTAAACACTGACAGAATATGGTAACAAGAAAAATATATATGACTATGCTTGCTGCTGGAATGATGGCAGCATCAGGCTATTCACAGAATTTCGATTTCTATCAAGATGGCTTAAAGGACCTTTACCTTGACTATGAGAGCCAGCTTTCATCGAAGACAACGACCGAAGTGTTCCGCGATGTAACATACTGGAACATGTTTGGCATGCGACAGAAAGGATGGAACGGCGGACTAAAGACTGTCTCAATGCCATTACCTGACGGCAACTGCCTTTGGCTTCATGCCGACAGTTATTTCGGACGCATCTCGGAGGTTCGTGACAGAGCGCACTACAACAACCGCGTGCATAATGCTGCACAGATTCAGATTGGCGAGTCTTCACCACGCGATTTCGTTTCGGTGAATGAATATATCGGCACAGACCAGAACTATCCATCTACTTACTACATGGCTTACGACCTTATTCGCCATCCTGAGGCAAAGGCGTCGATGGCCGACCTGGAACTTGGCGATGTGGATCAAGACCATTACCTCAGACCATTAGACGGTACACTGATAAAGTGGGACGGCAAGCCACACGCACAGATTATATTCCTCTCATACAACAGCAATGATGAAGCCGACGGTATGTATGTGGCAGAGTATTCGATTGACGGAAGTCCTACCGATGCCGGCTACATGCAATTGCTGAGCCTTACAAAGATGCCATACGTGACCGACTTTGGCTATAGCATTCTCGAAGACGGCGATTACCTTTACCTTTATGGCAACGTGCCGACATCAGAGACGGGATTTGATGCTGTCATAGCCAGAGTACAGGGACGTTCACTGCTTGGCAAATGGGAATACTATGTGACAAATGCTAACGGCATAAGACAATGGCAGACAGAGCTTCCTACGATTGACCAACTGAAGAAGTCAAAAATAAATGGTGTCGGTAAGACGCGCTATCCATCGGCATTCAAGTATGGCGACAACTACTATCTCGTAAGCCAAGTGAGTGCAGGCAATCAGATTCAGTTGAGCAAAGGCGATAATCCGTGGGGACCATTCAAGTCACAGGTCAAGTTGTATATGCCAAAAAGCGCTGAGAATGTTGTGTGCCATGTTGCAGTACATCCACACATGTCACGCATCGGTGAACTCGTAGTTTCTTACAGCACCGATATTGCTCCGACAACCGTCTATTCTGCAACGAAAGCAGGTGAACCAATCGTCGAGCGTTATCTCACCACCGACGAGAGAAACCGTTACGGCTGGGGAAGTGCCAATCTTTCAGTGCCTCACTTCCTTCGCATCTTCAATTGGCAAGGACTCATTCAGGTTGATAATATCGGCAAGATGACCGACCCAGGTCTTGACACATGGGATGTCATAGATGGCATAGAGACTCAAAAGACAGGCAAGTTCAACGTATATCCTACGATAGCAAAGGATGTTGTAAACATCGAGACTGGTGTTGACAAGGCGATGTCATGGAACATCTGCAGCGCCAACGGAAGTCTTATCATGCAAGGCGACGTGCGCGGAACTGCGCAAGTTCATATTGGCAATCTTTCAAAGGGTGTATATCTTGTCAACGTAGGAGAACTTGGTACAATTAAAGTAGTGAAGAACTAATATAAAAGGAGGACAACAACATGAAAAAATACAATAAGATACTAATCTCTGCATGTGCATTGCTTTCTACAATGCCAGCTTTTGCACAGCAACCAGACCTTAACGATGAACGCCTCAAGGGGCTTGAACTGGAATACGTAGGCCGTGATGTTGATAAGATAGGTGCTTACGTTTATCGCGACCTTACATATTGGGATTTGCTTGCAAGCCATATTACAGGATGGACTGCTGGCGACGGATGCGTTTCAACCTCACTACCCGATGGCAATTCACTCTGGTGCTTTGGCGATAGTTTTACTGGCTTCATCAGCGAAAACCGCAATCGTAGCCATCCGAGTGTGCTCTCGCGTAATGCCGGCATGCTACAGGTTGGCGAAGAAAGCTGGAAAGACTTTATCCTGCTGAATGAAGTCATTTCCACCGACCCACGCGACCGCAATCACTACTACAAGGCAAAGACGTGGCTTCGTCATGCCGACGGCAACTGCACTCAACAGCAAATAGACAATGGAGAAGTTGACCAGAACTACTGCTATTGGCCAGGTGATGGAACTGTCATCATGAAGAATGGCAAGCCTGTTGTTCAGTATATCTGGGGCGCTGTTGACAACACAATGACTCCATACGAGCGTTCTATTGCTGAATACTCACTCGAAGGAAAGCCAGGCGACCCTGACTACATGAAACTTATCGAGTTGCATCGTCACTATCCAGATCTTGGCACAAGCCACGACCGAATATTTGAAGACGAGGACGGTTATTCATATTTATATGGTAGTGTTGGAACAGGTGGACTCGGCGCATGGGTTCACGTTGCTCGCGTTGCCAACCATGACCTACTCTCGCCGTGGGAGTTCTATGTAAAGGACGAGCAAGGCAACTGGAGCTGGACAACAAAAGTTCCTACCGAAGAGGAATATCAGCGTTCAAGGATTTCGGAAGACTTTCACATCAATATCTCTGTATTCAAGTATGCAGGAAAGTATTTCATGGTAAATATGCTGATGACTGGCAGTCCTGTTTATATCTCAATCGCAGACCATCCTTGGGGACCGTTCACTAATCAGCATTGTCTTTACAAGGTACCTTCAGAGCATGCTGCTGCGTATATCACATGCCTCCATCCTCAGTTGTCAAGAACTGGTGAACTGGTTATCTCATACAACATGAACCCAGCCGACCTTACAACATATACTCCTGACGCAAACGGTAAGGCTGTGGAGAATGTTGCGAATGGTTTCTGGCGTAACTTCAATGCCGACGAAAGTGCCGACCTCTACCAGTCACACTTCATTCGAGTGTTCAATTGGCAGAAGATATTTGGAATACCAAACGAAGGCCCTATAAAGGAGCCTAACTTTGTAGCAATTCCAGAATTGCTAACGAAATAAAAACGGTTTTGGATTATTGGTTTTAGGTTATAGGTTATTTAGCCGCAATCGAAGTATCGAAAAACCCACCACCCAGAACATACAACCCAGAACATAAATTTTACAATTTACAACCGGTCTATCATTAATTTTTAACAAACATAAACAACAAACTTAAAACAATGAACAACATTTCTAAACTGCTTCCAGTATTATTTGGATTCTTTGTAATGGGATTCTGCGACATCGTCGGCATCTCAAGTGACTATGCAGCATCTGCATTTGGTTGGAACTCTACTATGGCGGGACTTGTTCCAAGTGCCGTATTCATCTGGTTCTTCTTCCTCGGTGTTCCTGTAGGACTGATGATGAACAAGATTGGACGTAAGAATACTGTCCTCCTCTCTTGTGTTGTCACTATCCTCGGTATGGCTCTGCCACTCATAAGCTACACATCGACTACAACTCTTATAGCATACGCACTTCTCGGTATAGGTAACTCTATACTTCAGGTAAGTCTCAACCCATTGCTCAACAACGTAATTACTGACCAGAAACTGCTCACATCTTCACTTACCGCAGGTCAGGTGGTGAAGGCTGTCAGTTCATTCGCTGGGCCATTCATCGTGCTTGCAGCCGTTAACTGGTTTGGCAATGGCGACGAACAGAAGTGGTATCTCTGCTTCCCTATCATGGGTGCCATCACTCTCATTTCAGGTCTCTGGCTCATGGTAACACCTATCCAGAGGGAAGAACAAACCACAGAAGGCACAAGCCTCGGTGCTACTCTTGCATTGCTCAAGAACCCTACAATCCTTATGCTCTTCTTCGGTATTTTCTTTGCTGTAGGTACTGATGTCAGCACAAACTTCATCTCTTCAAAGATAATGATCAGTCGTTTCGATTACACAAAGGAGATGGCTGGTATGGCACCACAGGTTTACTTCGTGCTTCGTACTATTGGTGCATTCATCGGTGTATTTATGATGACTAAGATTGCTGAACGCAAATACTTCCAGTGGAACATTCTTGCATGCATCATAGCTGTTCTCGGACTTGCATTCATAGAGAATGATGTTATTGATTTCATTTGCATCGGTGCAATCGGTTTCCTCTGCTCATGTGTCTTCCCAATCATCTTCGGCATGGCCATCAAGGCAAAGCCTGAGAAGGCAAATGAAATCTCTGGACTTATGATTATGGCTGTTGCCGGTGGTACGGTAAGCTTCCTCGTAGGTGCAGCAACCGACGGTGCAGGCATCATTGGAGGTGTGGCTGTAATACTGCTTCAGGTACTCTACCTTACTTGGTGCGCATTCAAGAAAGCATAATAGACACTATTCACACGTCTCCACACCTTAGGTGTCA
>JAUNQM010000212.1 GCA_030536165.1 Prevotellaceae bacterium
CGACAACCCATAACCGACAACCCACAACCTTTTTCCCCTACAAGGGGAGATGGAGGGGGCTCCTCTGCGTGAGACAAAACAGATGACATGCGAACTTGCGTCCTCGGTTTTGCCACTTGTCTCGTCTAAGAAAGTTGAAAATTTATATGCCAAAACGATTATTATTGCTGAGCCTGTCGTGCTTATTGTTGTGCGCATGTACGAACGATGACTCCTCGACTCCTCAGCCGCCATCTCATGAAGAATGTTACACGGGCGATGCTTATGGGGAGTTGAAAAGCCCATACATTGTGTTCGACAGCAGTCTTGAAAAACTGCACAAAACAACATGGCATTGCATTGAATTCGGATCTTATCCGCAGGCGGAAGTCGTTGCTTCGCAGTATGACTATTTGGAGCCATACGCTGTGAAGGATGGCGATGTTGTAATCGACGCTAAACTCTTTGCTGCATTGGAAAATGCCGATTGGAATGGGCGTGAAACTGAAATTGATGGTGTCCGCTATCGTCGTATGAAAGCCGAAGATGCGGTGCGTTTCGCTGCTGATTCGCGTGGACATTACTATTGGAAGAACCCTGACGAATACCACTATTTTCGTTATGAACCTGTCCGTTGGCGCATTCTCAATATCAAGGGCAGCAAGGCTTTGCTCCTTGCCGATAAGGCATTGGAATGTAATCGTTTCAATTCTGATGCAACGGATGTGTTTTGGGAAAGTTCGAGCCTACGCGAGTGGTTGAATACCGATGTGTATGGTTGTCTTTTCTCGGAGACTGAGAAGAAAAGCGTAATGCTTACTGACGTGGTCAATGCTGCCAACTACTATTTTGGCACCTATTGTGGCAAGGATACAAAAGACTATCTGTTTCTATTGTCCGAGTCGGAGGTGTTTTGCTCTGAATTGGCACGAAACTATGGGTTTTACAACAGCGATGGCATCGACGATCCTGCCCGACGGTTCCGTCCTACGACCTATGCTGCTTGCCGTGGCGCATGGGTTTCCGTGGTGGATTCTTACAAGGGGAATACATTTTGGTTTATGCGCTCGACAGGATACACGCCGGATAATGTGACATACGTTTGCGAATTTGGTTACCTCTATAACCGAGGCACGCTTGTGACTTGCTCCGATGCAGGCATCATACCAGCTGTGTGTATAGACTTAAGCACGTCAAAATATAAGGCTGCAGGGACAGTATGTTCCGATGATATCGTGCAAGGAAATTAGCGTCTTCCAGATGCATTCTTTTTGAGCGCCTTCTTATCTGGCTGAGCCTTTTGCTTAGTTTGGGTCGATTTGGTGGAGGTTTACCCTGTTATAAATGTACTTTCGCACTGCCCCGTTTTACTTCGAGCTTGTGAAAGTCTCGTATGTTCCATCGTCGAAGAAGATTCGTATCTCCTTAATCTCGCGCTTGGGCACAAAGACTGACGCCCGCTTGTCGGCCTCAATCATCGACTGCGTCTTCGGCACGACTTCGTCTATTTCCGAGAATAAATCCTTCATTCCTCCTGTCTGGGTCTTTGGGGTAGGGAGGTTCATTCCGGCACGAGTCTGAGCTTCGGTGCTCTCTTCTTTGTACATTCTCCCTTGTCCGGTAATCAGCCAATCAAGACTTATTTCTGGAAATTTCTCTACTATTGCCGAGACGGTGGCAAGCGTCGGCTTAGTCTTTTCGGTGAAGATACTGCTTAGTGAAGCTGGCGAGATGTTCAGGTATTCTGAAAACTGCTTCTGACTCATCTCTTGAGTCTCCATGATTTTTCTGATTCTGTCTTTCATCTTTTATATGGTTTTCATTCAAATTTCGTTGTCTGTTTCTTTGTGAAAAGTTGTAGCCTTGCGCAAAAGCGACGTGGATTTCACATTTATTAAACGTTTTGCAAAGATAAACTATTAAATTCATATATCCAAATATATTTGCAAGAATTTAGATTTTGACGAATTTGGATTTGTAAATATGTAAATTTGCTTATTTGAATACAGGTTTCTAAATTAATACAAAACCGTCTCTCTTAGGCTCAGACTGAAGTTTTTCTTAAACAAAGGCTTACTTGAACAGTTTTATGGTAAATCACTGAATAGCAATGTTGTAGTTGTTGGAATAGTAGGGTATGTTGTATAGTTTTGAGTGAAAAAAATGCAAAATGGGTCATTTCGTCCATAAATTACTTTTATCAAAACATGTAACTATACTGATTTCTATGTTATTATTTAAAATATAGAATTTGACAAAATTCGCGATTCGTATTCATAAACCGAGAAATTTGAACTTATGAATATGCTATAATATATAAATTCGAATATTAAGATATATAAACCGGCAACAAATTTATGTTGTTTTTTCAAATGTTAATCTGCGTTTGTGAATCAATATTTTGTGATTCTAAACATTAAAATGTGTGAAATCCGAATTTTCGGGCTAAAATAAATCCTTGAAACTTCGATTTTTTAATATTCCGAGCAATTATACAAAATGCTGAATTTCGTGCGAGTTTTGAAGGGGTAAAAATGAACTAAACATGCTGAAAAAGACAACCTTTACCCTTAAAATTCTTGTATGGAATCTCGGGGCTTTTAGATGAAAATATAGGCTTTTGCCCCCAAAAAGCATACGATTTGTATGCAATTTATGCTCTTTTTCCTCGCCTTTCCGACCTGAAATCAATGCAATTTACCTTAGTTCTCTTGTATAATAGACTTTCGGCAGTTGTCGTATATCGTGCGAAAAAAGTTGACCAACTTTCAGCCGAATGTTGACCAACTTTTTCTCGAGTTATAGCGTGAAGTTGGGCGAAGAATACAATCATTTGCTGCGAAACATTGCATTGCTTCGTTTTTCTTTTCGATAAAAGGAAATGGATGATACGCAATATAACGTTTGAAAATCCGTTATATAATAAATGTAAACAAATTGTTTGATTGATAAAATATGAGTAGTATGGGTTACAGTTTTTGTGAGCGTATAGTTCAGATTGTTTCGTATCTGAGCCTTCTTGGTATTCCATTCAGCTGCCTGGTTGCTAAAGGTATCTTGGAGTCGAATACGGAGATGTGCGTGCCGAGGGCTGCGGCAACTTTCCTTTTTGGAGCGTTTGTGTCGGTTATAATATGGGCTGTGTTGACCCTTCTGTTGAATATATCCAGAAGGTTGAGGAGATTAGAAAATTCCAAGTAGAGGCTTGGAATGCTGATGATGGTTGTTCTTGCATTGTGGCAATGAAGATGCCTTACGACTTTAGTCTCGTATAGGCACAGTAATCTCTCCTGAACCGTAGCAGCGGTGGTGGTTGGAGTCGTAGATGGTGCAGAATTGCCCTGGGGCAACGCCATGAATAGGCTCGCTGAGCGTGATATGATAGAGTCCGTCAGCTTCTGCTTTAATTTCTGCATCGGTGAAGACAGGTGTGTGACGTATTTTGATGCTTACCTTTTCAGGCAGTTCGCATGGCGTGAGCAGGTGAAGGTCGTGGATGAAGAACTCGCTTTTATACGCTGTTGCAGGGTTGTAGCCTTTGCTGACATAGAGAATATTACGCTTCAAATCTTTCTTTATTGCAAACCACGGTCCTTCACCGAAGCCGAGGCCTTTGCGCTGACCGATGGTGTGGAACCATAGTCCACGATGCTGTCCGAGGCGACGACCTGTCTCAAGTTCGATTACGTCGCCTGGATTCTCGCCAAGATAACGGCGTATATAATCGTTATAGTTTATCTTGCCGAGGAAGCATATTCCTTGCGAATCCTTGCGCTTTGCGTTTACGAGATGTTCACGTTCTGCAATCTCTCGTATCTCGGCTTTCATCATTCCACCGATTGGGAAGATGGCTTTTTCAAGTTGCCACGGCTCTATCTGACAAAGGAAGTCGGTCTGGTCTTTCACAGGGTCGGGACTTGTGCAAAGCCATTTGCGACCTTGCTCGTCGATTTCTGTCTGTGCGTAGTGACCAGTTGCTATGATGTCGTATTCAAAACCGCGCTTCGTGTTGAACGCACCGAACTTCACAAGTTTGTTGCACATGACGTCAGGATTAGGCGTGAAACCGTTCTTCACCTTGTTCATCGTGTAAGCCGTAACCTGATTCCAGTATTCTTCGTGACAATCTACAATGTCGAGTTTCAGTCCGTATTTATGCGCCACGGCTGTCGCCATTTCAATGTCTTCCTCCGAAGTGCAGTCCCATTCTTTGTCCTCTTCTGGACCAATCTTGATATAGAAGCAGTCAGGCTTCAGACCTTGTCGCACAAGTTCGTGCACGACAACGCTGCTGTCAACACCACCTGACAGCAGGACTGCAATGCGTTTATTGTTTAAGGTTTCTGGTTTCAAGTTTTTGGTTTTTTGCGTTTTTTTCTAGCTATTCTAGTTATTCTAGCT
>JAUNQM010000213.1 GCA_030536165.1 Prevotellaceae bacterium
GCTTATGCGCCTAAAATAAACCTGAAACTTGAAACCTGAAACCATGAACATGAAACCACAAAAACTCCATGAAAAGAATAGCATTTATCGACTACATTAGAGTCATCGCATGCTTCCTTGTGATGCTCGTCCATTCAAGTGAGAACTTCTACGGTGCCGACGCATCAGGTATGGCAGGTAACTTTTCCATGCTTGCCAACGAAAGCAATCGCTTCTGGGTTGCATTCTATGATGGCACAATAGCCCGCACATGCGTTCCGTTGTTCATCATCATATCCTCCTTTCTGTTAGTGCCTATGAAAGAAGGTCAGACGATGCATGCCTTTTATCGTCGTCGATTCACAAAAATACTGCCGCCATTCATTCTGTTCCTACTCCTTTACACCTTTGTGCCAGTATTGATGGGTATTTACACAATGGACGACGCAATGAAAGACCTCAAGATGTTGCCTTTTAACTTCCCATCAATGGCAGGTCACCTTTGGTTCATGTACCCGTTGATTAGCCTTTACCTTATCATCCCGATAGTGTCACCATGGCTTCAACGCGCAACGGCAAAGGAAGAACGAACATTCATCTACATCTTTGCCTTTTCAACATTAATACCGTGGCTGCATCGTTTTGTTTCACAGGAACTATGGGGCGAATGTTTCTGGAACAACTTCACCATGCTGTGGTATTGCTCTGGTTACTTAGGCTATCTGGTGTTGGCTCATTACATAAGGTATCACATCCATTGGCAGCGCAGCAAACGTTTGCGCATAGGTGCAATATGCTTCCTTGTAGGAGCATTGTTCACAGGATGGTCGTTCTGGATTAAAGGCATACCAGGTCAGATGATAGAGACACCTATGCTCGAATGGTCGTGGGAATTCTGCACACCGAATGTCCTGCTTGCCACCTTCGGGGCATTCCTCATGTTTACCGGCATAGAGCAAGAAACAGCACCGAGATTCATAACAGGTGTAGCACGCCTGTCGTTTGGAATGTACCTCATGCACATATTCTTCCTCGCCCCTATTGCCACCTATTTCGTAAACGGCAATGCCGCAGACCCATTGTTGCCTGTATGGCTCTGCATACCAACGATTGCCATACTAACGTTCCTCTGCTGCATGATAACCACAAAACTTATTTCGTTCATACCAGGCAGCAAATATATTATCGGGTAGCAAGGGAAGTAATTGTCATTTGTGAATTGTGCATTGTCAATTGTACATAATACTACACCTTATTTATATAACGCGCGCACGCGCGCGATGAGCCAAACATCAGAAATAGTCCTGCTTTTCCCATACTAAATTACAATAGAGACGGCATAAATCTATAGTAACTATAAAAAAGCATAAGAACTACTCTTAAGGCATATTTCAGCCCTCCATACCTTAGGTGTTTCGAGCGTTACACCTAAGGTATGAAGGGTGATTACACCTAAGGTGTGACTGACGCTACACCTGAGGTGTGAAGGGCTAAAATAAGGAATAAACTTACACAACGTGCCTAACATAAACATAAACGCCTAAGAACTATAATGCTAATTCTTAGGCGTTTAACGTTCGAGTGTAGCTTACATCAATATGCGTATTCTGGATGCTTGCTAAGTATCTTGTTCAGATATTCACTTGCGTAAGGATTGCCAGCCTCGACAGCTTTCTGGTAATAAGCAGCAGCCATCTTCTTGTCTTTCTTGACTCCACGACCTGCTTCATAGCAACGTCCCAACTGATAGAGAGCATTAGCGTTGCCTTGCTGACCAGCCAGAGCATACCAGCGAACTGCTTCCTGATAGTCTTTCTTCTTTATACCAAGACGCTTCCATGCGTATGCATCGCCAAGTGTGCTTTGTGCCTTATCGTAGCCAGCATTAGCTGCTTCGGTAAACATCTGGAGAGCCATTGCCTCATCCTTTATTACACCAGTACCATCCTGGAAACAGCATCCAAGACTATAGATTGCCTTAACATGTCCGCTTGCAGCAGCCTTCTGGAAGTTTTCTACAGCCTTAGTGTAGTTATGGTTCTGATACTGCATGAGAGCTATCTCATAGATGTTCTCAACCGTTGCCTGTGCATTTGCTGACAATGGAGCAAGTAGAAGAGAAAGAAGAAGTGTGATGTTGAAAAGTTTTTTCATAATTTACGAATTTCAAAGGTTATGAAAAAAGGCCATTACGACTTTTGATGAAATCATAATGGCCCGAATATTAAATATGAATTACTCGTCAAGGAGAAGTTTTACAACTTCAGCTGCAGATGCTGATACGTTAGTACCAGGACCAAAGATAGCAGCAGCACCAGCCTTATAGAGGAAGTCATAATCCTGTGCAGGGATAACACCACCTACAGTTACCATGATGTCTTCGCGACCGAGCTTCTTGAGTTCTGCGATGAGCTGAGGAACGAGAGTCTTGTGACCAGCAGCAAGTGAGCTAACACCTACTACATGAACGTCGTTCTCAACAGCCTCACGTGCAGCCTCGGCTGGAGTCTGGAACAAAGGTCCCATATCAACGTCGAAACCACAGTCTGCATAACCGGTTGCAACAACCTTAGCACCACGGTCGTGTCCGTCCTGACCCATCTTAGCGATGAAGATACGAGGGCGACGACCTTCCTTCTGTGCAAACTTCTCTGCCAATGCGCAAGCATTGTTGAAGTCTGCGTCGTTCTTGTTTTCTGCTGAATACACGCCTGAAATTGTTTTAATTGTTGCCTTGTAACGACCTACGACTTTCTCGCAAGCATCTGAAATCTCACCGAGAGTACAACGAACCTTAGCAGCCTCAACAGCAAGAGCAAGGAGGTTGCCTTCGCCTGTCTCAACGCTCTTTGTGATAGCTTCGAGTGCCTTCTGGCAAGCAGCATTGTCGCGCTTTGCCTTGAGTTCCTTGAGAGCTGCTTCCTGCTGTTCGCGAACAGCAGTATTGTCAACTTCGAGGATGTCGATAGGGTCTTCGTGCTCAAGACGATACTTGTTAGTACCGATGATAGTCTGGTTGCCAGCATCAATACGAGCCTGGGTACGAGCTGCAGCCTCTTCGATACGCATCTTTGGCAGACCAGTCTCGATTGCCTTAGCCATGCCTCCGTGAGCTTCGATTTCCTGAATGTGCTCCCAAGCCTTCTGTGCGATTTCGTTGGTCAGAGTCTCTACATAGTAAGAACCTGCCCATGGGTCAATCTGCTTACAGATCTTAGTTTCATTCTGGATATAAATCTGAGTATTGCGGGCAATACGTGCACTGAAGTCTGTTGGCAGAGCGATTGCTTCGTCGAGGGCGTTAGTATGAAGTGACTGAGTGTGACCAAGTGCTGCACTCATAGCCTCGATACATGTACGACCTACGTTGTTGTAAGGATCCTGCTCTGTGAGTGACCATCCTGAAGTCTGAGAGTGAGTACGAAGCATCAAAGACTTAGGGTTCTTAGGGTTGAACTGCTTAACAACCTTTGCCCAAAGCATACGAGCTGCACGCATCTTAGCAACTTCCATGAAGTGGTTCATGCTGATACCCCAGAAGAATGAAAGACGTGGAGCGAAAGCATCGATGTCGATTCCAGCCTTTATACCAGCGCGGATATAGTCGAGACCATCGGCGATAGTGTAAGCCAACTCAATATCTGCTGTTGCACCAGCTTCCTGCATGTGGTAACCTGAGATAGAGATAGAGTTGAACTTAGGCATGTTCTGTGAAGTATATTCAAAGATATCAGAGATGATACGCATTGAGAACTCAGGTGGGTAAATGTAAGTGTTACGAACCATGAATTCCTTGAGGATGTCGTTCTGGATTGTACCAGCCATTTCCTCGAGTTTAGCGCCCTGCTCGAGACCTGCAACGATGTAGAATGCCATAATTGGAAGCACAGCACCGTTCATAGTCATTGATACAGACATCTTGTTGAGAGGTATTCCGTCGAAGAGCACCTTCATGTTTTCTACAGAGCAGATGCTAACGCCAGCCTTACCAACGTCACCGATAACACGTGCATTGTCAGGGTCATAACCACGGTGTGTAGGAAGGTCGAATGCTACAGAAAGACCTTTCTGACCACTGGCGAGGTTTCTTCTATAGAATGCATTACTTTCTTCAGCTGTTGAGAAACCTGCATACTGACGGATTGTCCAAGGACGCATTGGGTACATCATTGAATAAGGTCCGCGGAGGAATGGTGCCAAACCTGCTGTGTAGCCGAGATGTTCCATACCTTCAAGGTCTTCCTTTGTGTATGCTGGCTTAACGTCAATCTGTTCAGGAGTTTTCCAATCGGCCTTGATACCGTTCTCCTTCTGCCAAGCCTGACCGTCCTTATTCTGGATGCCGGCAAGGATATCTATGTTTTTAAATTCTTTACGCATAGTTTT
>JAUNQM010000214.1 GCA_030536165.1 Prevotellaceae bacterium
GCCGCTGTAACTTTATCATGCTGGTAATAGTACCTGTAGTTTATCGAATGCTTACGCCTTTCACACCTGAGGTGTTTAGCTCGTCACACCTAAGGAGTGAGGGGTGATAACACCTAAGGTGTGAGGGGTGGTAACACCTAAGGTGTGACATCGTTAACTCCTCAGGTGTGAAGGGCTACCATATACGACGACATAAATGAGCATACACAAAAAGCCGACGCATTACAAGGCAAAATCGGCCTTACAATGCGTCGGAGTTGTGTTTTTTGTGACGGACGCGCAATGCATCTAAAGACGACCACTCGTGGCGTTGATAATGCTCGGCGGCGCGCTGAATGTCCGCCAGCGATGTCAGTCGCTACGCTGAACGAGGGCGTAGTTTAATACGCAAACATCGGGTAGTTTTTCATTATCTCGTTCACCTCACTGCGAACTTTGGCTATTACATTCTCGTCCTCTGGAGCGTCGAGTATGGTCTCAATCATGCCGGCAATCTTCACCATCATGTCTTCTTTTGCACCACGTGTGGTTATAGCTGGCGTTCCTAATCGCAAACCTGAAGTCTGGAAGGCGCTTCGAGTGTCGTATGGCACCATGTTTTTGTTTGCAATTATGTCGGCAGCAACAAGGGCTGCTTCAGCCACCTTACCCGTCAGCTCTGGGTATTTCGGACGAAGATCGACAAGCATCGAGTGATTGTCTGTGCCTCCGCTTACCACCTTAAAACCTCGTTTTACGAGTTCGTCGGCCAACACTTTGGCATTCTTCTGCACCTGTGTTGCCCACTCCTTGAATTCTGGTTGCAAAGCCTCGCCAAATGCAACAGCCTTAGCTGCAATGACATGTTCGAGCGGACCGCCTTGCGTTCCTGGGAATACTGCCGAATTAAGCAGCATGCTCATAGGCTTCACTTCGCCCTTCTTCGTGGTGTAGCCCCACGGATTTGGAAAATCTTTGCCCATAAGAATTATGCCGCCACGTGGTCCGCGCAGTGTTTTATGCGTCGTAGAAGTCACAATGTGCGCATACTTAACAGGATTCTTAAGCAAACCAGCTGCGATAAGTCCCGCTGGATGAGCCATATCGACCATAAGGAGTGCGCCCACCTCGTCGGCAATCTTACGCATGCGTTCATAGTCCCACTCGCGTGAATATGCGCTGCCGCCACCGATTATCAGCTTCGGATGCACCTCTTTTGCTATGCGTTCCATCTCGTCGTAATCCACCATTTCAGTGTCTTTATTGAGAGGATATGCTACTGGATTATAGAGAATTCCCGAAGTGTTCACGAGCGAGCCGTGAGACAGATGGCCTCCCTGTTCGAGGGAAAGACCCATGAATGTGTCGCCAGGTTTCAAGCATGCGAGCAACACGGCTGCATTAGCCTGCGCACCAGAGTGTGGCTGCACGTTGGCAAATTCGGCTCCGAAAAGCTTCTTCACGCGATCGATGGCAAGGTTTTCTACTTCGTCAACCACCTCGCATCCGCCATAATAGCGCTTGCCTGGCAGTCCCTCAGCATACTTATTAGTGAGGCAAGACCCCATGGCAGCCATTACCTGCTCGGAAACAGAGTTCTCTGAAGCAATGAGTTCAATGCCACGCACCTGACGCTGATGTTCTCTCTCTATCAAATCAAATAATTCCTGATCTTTTTTCATTATTATAAATGTTTTTTGGTTTTACGATTGTATTATGTAAAGTAAAAGTGTTATAACACGTACGCACTTAGTCCATCATCAGCCATTGGTCAGGCTCTATGTTGAACTCTTTAAGTAGTTGCTCGTATTCATCCCTTAACGATACAGTCTCATGATGCTTTTTCTGGTTTGAGATATAGTCTTTTATTCTATCCATATCTTGCTTAGAGTATGTAAGAGCACAATAAGCCTTGCCCCATGAGTCAAAGTCTGGGAACTCTTGTTGGTGCTGTTTCATCCACGAGTTAGTACTTATCTTGACTTCTCTCACAAAGTCAGATACTGTGATAGAAGGATGAATCTCTACAAGCATGTGAACGTGGTCTGGCATGCCGTTTATGCGATGAAGAAGGCATTTCTTTTCCTTGCATATTCCCCAGATATAAGCATAAAGCAATTTTTCTGACTTCTCTTGGATGACAGGTTCACAGCCCTTTGGACGGATAACTATGTGATATAATAAAAAAGTATATGCCATCTTTCTGTAATTCAGTGCGACCCCGTTGGGGACGAAGTAAGAGCCGTTTCCATCTATTCCGCGGGAGAACCCGCGGTTACTAATGTTCGACCTCGCCGAGGTCGACTTTCAACCGCACACTTTCATATCCTTTACTGCATGCAAAATTACAAATAAATAATCAAAACTACATGTTTCATATCGATTTTTTTATTATCTTTGCACAAAATTATTACAGAGAGAGATTCTTCATCTGACCTCAACGAGGTCAAACTTTAGGACTCCGCTTGCGCCTGAGCACCTACTGGAGCGCAAGAACTGCGGGTCGAAGACCTGCAGCTCGCGACCACTCTCCAACTCCGTCCCCAACGGGGTCGCACTAATAAATAGAAGACAATACTGCATAAAACAATTTAATACTTACTACCTATGAAATTTTACGTTCATTTGCTTTTATTCCTCTCGCTTTTTATGTTTGCGGGGAGCTTAGGGCTTGATGCAAACGCAGAGTCAGCGCAAGAAGGCAGTGCTCAGGTATCGGCACATACCAGCCCTAAACGCGAGTTCCGTGGTGCTTGGATTCAGTGTGTCAATG
This sequence comes from Prevotellaceae bacterium, assembly GCA_030536165.1. Classification (GTDB taxonomy): domain Bacteria; phylum Bacteroidota; class Bacteroidia; order Bacteroidales; family Bacteroidaceae; genus Prevotella. Next base: position 2,753 of record JAUNQM010000214.1, read on the forward strand.
GTCAGTTCCTCGGCATGGGCACACAGAAGATGCAGGACGACCTCACGCAACAGCTTGACGTGCTACAGCGCGACGGCATCAATGTCATCATCTTCCAAGTGCGCCCAGAGTGCGATGCACTATACAACAGCCCGTACGAACCGTGGAGCCGTTTCCTTACAGGCGAACAAGGCAAAGCCCCCTACCCTTACTGGGATCCATTAGAATGGATGGTGCGCGAATGTCATAAGCGTGGAATGGAGATTCATGCGTGGATAAACCCTTACCGTGCAAAGACAAAGACGACGACAATACTTGCAGACAACCACATAGCTAAGCGTTCACCGCAGCTCACTTTTGAATACGATGACCTCTTGGTGCTTGACCCAGGATTGCCTGAAAACCGCACGTACATTTGCAATATTGTGAAAGACATTGTCAGTCACTACGATGTTGACGGTCTTCATATCGACGACTATTTCTATCCATATCCAGTTGCAGGCAAAGAGATTCCCGACCAGCTCACCTATCAGAAATACAATCGCGGCATAAAGAACATACGCGACTGGCGCCGTGACAACGTGAACATCTTTATTAAGGAACTTGGCGAAGCCATACACAACACAAAACCGTGGGTGAAGTTCGGCGTGTCGCCTTTCGGCATTTACCTTAATAAAAAAGACAATCCTATAGGAAGCAACACCAACGGGCTTACCAACTACGAAGGACTGTATGCCGACGTACTCCTTTGGGTGAAGAATGGATGGGTTGACTACAATGTGCCGCAGATATATTGGCAGATAGGCAACTCTGTAGCTGACTACAAAGAACTCATCACATGGTGGAACTCGCATGCTACAAACCGTCCTCTCATCATAGGCGAAGACGTGGAGCGCACGGTGAAATATCCTGACGTAAACAACCCTACAATCAATCAGCAATATGCCAAGATGCAACTTGAGCGCACATTGCCAAACGTGCAGGGCGCATGCCTCTGGTACTCACGTGCAGTAGTCAACGACATTGGCCAGTATGGCACAAAACTGAGAGACGTCTATTTCAAAAAGCCTTCATTGCAGCCTGAAATGAAATGGCTCAGCAAGAAAACTCCGAAGTCACCACGCAAACTCAAGGTAATATGGATGGACGATGACGGACTTGTGCTATTCTGGACAGCACCAAAGGCAAAGAAAGACTGGGCAACGAAGGCTACGGAATACTGTGTCTATCGCTTCAAGAAAGGCGAAAAGATTGATGTGAACGACTTCAGTCACTTCGTCGGAAAGACAACAGGCACCTTCTGGCGACTGCCATACAAGGACGGAAAAGAGAAATACGTCTATGCCGTAACGGCACTAAACCGCATACACAACGAAAGCAAGCCAGCAACAAAGACGGTTAAATACTGATGAAACATACAAATAATGTAAACAAGCACCTGCTCACCCTAACCTGCACATTGCTTCTCTGCATCTGGGCAGGTAAGGCAAGCGCACAGATTATTGTCGAAGCCGACACTATCGACTGCGGTCCGACGCTATATGCCGACTCTGTAGCGGCGGTGTTCAAACTAAGCAATAACTACAAGATGCCTATTAGCATCTACAAGGTTGATGCTTCATGCGGATGCAC
>JAUNQM010000215.1 GCA_030536165.1 Prevotellaceae bacterium
ACTGCGGCCAACTACGGTCTTATAGTTGCTGCAAGGGCCTTTGCAGCAGTAATCCCACGATGCGAATAGATAGTAGTAGTCGCCCTCGTGTATGATAAACGGTGCTTCAATAGCATTCACACCTGCGTCAGGCGCTTCGTTTGCAAGTGCAATGTCGGCTTCCGTTGGCTGTTGTTTGCTGGTCAGATGGTAGCGACGTGCTATGGTCTTTGGATTCGACTTTACAACGCCTTTCTTCAATCGTGCCAGCTGAATCCCATCCCAAAACGAGCCCCATACAATCCATTCACGGCCTCTCTCATCGACAATCATATTTGGGTCGATGGCATTCCAGTTAGTCTTACCTGGGTAGCTTTGCACCACCTTGCCACGGTCGATCCATTGATATAAAGGCGATTCGGGATTTAGAGTCTTGTTAACCATGACACCTATGGCAGACGTGTTTTTGCCGAATGCAGAACAACTGTAAAAGAGATACCACAAACCATTATGGTATTGTATGTCGGGTGCCCAAGTGTGTCCCCTGTAACCTTTCACGGCGTCGCGAGCCCATTGCGGGGCATCGGTGAACACGGGTCGCTCCATTCGCCACTCATTAAGGTCGGCTGACGACATACAGCTGATGCCAAACCCTGTGGCAAATATATAGTATCGTCCATCACAATACGCCATTACGGGGTCGTGGACATCAGGGTTTGTGGCATCGAAACGCGGGTGGAAGCGATGTTCCTGTGCAATAGCTGACATTGAAACGGCAAGTAGCAATAATGCAGAAAGAAAGTGTTTCATAATTCAAGCGTGTTAAGGTTTTCTTTTAGTTAATTATTATCCCAAATACCTCTCGCGCTATTTTGAGTGGAAGTTTATTCTATGCATGGGCAATTCGTCTCCATTGCATTCCATGCTGTTAATAGGGATTATCGAAGTAAGTATTTGCAAAGATAGTCATTTTTTTGATAAATGAGTGTCGGAATCGTAGGATTTTTCGTATTGCAGGGAAATTCTTGTGGCAGGGAGGGAACATAAACTCACCATCTCTCCCCTATGGAAGAGATAGGAAGGCGCTGTAGTTGCCTTAGGGCTGGTGGCGATATGAATAGCGCGACTTGTTCTTTCTCCGACCTCTCCACACCTGATGTGAAAGTTATTGGCAATGTATCTAATAGCAAGATTGTTCTTTTTTAGGCTTTTCTTATCCCGAACTCTCGTAAAATATGTTTAAATTCTTTGCAGTGTCGGCAAAATATAGTAATTTTGCAACCTGTATTGGCAAAAATATTTCACATAAAAACATAAATCAAAATGAAACAGTACAATCTGGTGAACAATATCCTCGGCTGGGTGTGCTTTGCCATCGCAGCCTTTGTGTATTGCTCCACCATTGAACCAACAGCAAGCTTCTGGGATTGCCCAGAATTTATTACGACAGGTTACAAACTTGAAGTAGGTCACCCACCTGGCGCACCATTCTTCATGCTTACGGCTAATCTGTTCTCGCAGTTTGTCAGCGACCCTACACAGGTTGCACGCATGGTAAATACGATGAGTGCGCTCTTGAGCGCGTCGTGTATCATGTTCCTTTTCTGGACAATCACGCACCTGACAAGGAAACTGATAATGAAAGACAACTTCGAAGACCTCACAACATCAAAGTTCGTAGCTATCATGGCAAGTGGTGTTGCAGGTGCTTTGATTTACACGTTCAGCGACACATTCTGGTTCTCAGCTGTCGAGGGTGAAGTATATGCTTACTCATCAGCCTTCACGGCAGTTGTATTCTGGCTTATCCTAAAGTGGGAAAACCATGCCGACGAGGCACACAGCGACCGTTGGTTAGTGCTTATTGCATACCTCACAGGACTTTCAATTGGCGTTCACTTGCTCAACCTGCTTTGTATTCCAGCCATCGTATTGGTATGGTACTACAAGCGCTTCCCAGAGGCAAACGCAAAGGGCAGCCTTATGGCATTGGGCGTATCCGTAGTGCTGATTGCAGCTGTGCTCTATGGCATCGTGCCTGGTATTGTAAAGGTAGGCGGATGGTTCGAACTCCTGTTTGTGAACACATTCGGCATGCCATTCAACACAGGTTTGATTGTCTATCTCATACTCCTTGTAGGGGTTGTTATATGGGCAATATATGAATGCTACACACAAAAGAGCCAGAAGCGCGAAAACATACTGTTCGTTGCATCGGTGGCTATGCTCGGCATACCTTTCTATGGTCACGGAGTCAGCTCTATTATAATAGGTGTGCTTGTAATCGCACTTATCTCTGCACTCGTCTTTGCAAAGCCTAAGGGCAAGATGCTTGTAAGCTCACGCATCAAGAGCACTGCATTGTCGTGCATGCTGATGATTATGGTAGGTTACTCTTCTTACGCAGTAATCGTTATCCGCTCATCGGCCAACCCTCCAATGGATCAGAATAGCCCTGAGGACATCTTTACATTGGGTGAATACCTGAGCCGCGAACAATATGGCGACCGTCCGTTGTTCTATGGTCAGGCTTACACTTCGCAGGTGAAGCTTATACCAGAAGGAAATGTCTGCAAACCGGTAATGAGCGAAGGCGCTCCTGTATATCAGCGCAAGGAAAAGGCTTCTGCCGACGAGAAGGACTCATACTTTGTAGTTCGCAACAAGAGCAACTACGTCTATGCACAGAACATGCTCTTCCCTCGTATGTACGATTCTAGTCACACTCAGGCTTACGAAGACTGGATGGGAGGCGTTGACGGTGTTCAAGTGCCTTACGACCGTTGCGGTGAGAACTTGATGGTGAAGGTGCCTACACAGATTGAGAACATCCGTTTCTTCCTGTCATACCAATGCAACTTCATGTACTGGCGCTACTTCATGTGGAACTTTGCCGGACGTCAGAACGACATTCAGGGCAATGGAGAACTTGAGCATGGCAACTGGGTGACTGGTATTCCGTTCATCGACAATGCACGACTCGGCAATCAGGACCTCCTGCCTGACGACCTGAAGAACAACAAGGGACATAATGTATTCTACTGCTTGCCTTTGCTCCTCGGATTGTTTGGCTTATTCTGGCAGGCATACAGAGGAAAGCGCGGCATACGCCAGTTCTGGGTAGTTTGCTTCCTCTTCTTCATGACAGGTCTTGCAATCGTCGTATATCTTAACCAGACACCACAGCAGCCACGTGAACGTGACTATGCTTATGCTGGTTCATTCTACGCATTTGCTATCTGGTGTGGTATGGGTATCGCTGCACTCTACGAATGGATGAAGAAGTTCAAGGTCAACCCACTAGCAGCTGCGGCTGTTGTTGCAGTCATCGCAATTGTTGTCCCAATGCAGATGGTTTCACAGACATGGGACGACCACGACCGCAGCGGACGCTATTGCTGCCGCGACTTCGGTCAGAACTATCTCTCTACATTGCAAGAAGGATGCAACCCTATCATATTTACGAATGGCGACAACGACACGTTCCCTCTCTGGTATAATCAAGACACAGAGGGTTTCCGTACCGATGCACGCGTCTGCAACCTCAGTTACTTGCAAACCGACTGGTACATCGACCAAATGCTCCGCCCTGCTTACGACTCACCTTCATTGCCTATCACATGGGAGAGACTCAAGTATTGCGCTGGCACTAACGAGTATGTTGAGGTGCGTCCAGAGGCAAAGGAAACTGTTCTTTCGTTCTATCAGGAAGACCCAGAAGGCGCAAAGAAGACATTCGGCGACGAACCTTTCGAACTGAGGAACATACTGAAGAACTGGGTTCGCAGCGACGAAGAGGCATACCACTTCATCCCAACCGACACACTCTACCTCACTATCGACAAGGAGGCAGTAAGAAAGAGCGGCATGCTGATGGCTTCTGACTCAATACCTGACAAGATGACTATCTCTCTTGCAGGTAAGCGCGCACTCTACAAGGGCGACCTCATGATTCTCGAAATGCTTGCTAACAGTAACTGGACACGCCCTATTTATGTTGCGGTCACGGTTGGAAGCGAGAACTATCTCAACCTCGGCGACAATATTATTAAGGAAGGTCTTGCAAGTCGTATCAGCCCATTCACCACAAAGAATCCAGGCGTAAAGAACTTCGACACAGAAAAGACTTACGACAATCTGATGCACAAGTATAAGTTCGGCGGTCTTGAGACAAAGGGGCTCTATCTCGACGAGACAGTAACACGTATGTGCTGGACACACCGTCGCCTCTATGCTGAACTTGCCATGAACCTGCTTAATGAAGGCAAGACCGACAAGGCAGCAGAGGTATTGAAGTATGCCGACAAGCATATACCTGAATACAACCTGCCAATCAGTTTCCAAAGCGGTTCGCTCGACGAAGCTACCATCTACAACCG
>JAUNQM010000216.1 GCA_030536165.1 Prevotellaceae bacterium
AAGTCCATACGGCTTGGGAGGTTTACGTTCTTCGGATAGAGACGTAGTCCTATCTGGAATGCTCCAGCGTGCTGTGGACGGTGAACGCATTCGAGGGTGTAGATGTTGCCTTCGACCTTTGTGACCTCAAACGGTATGACGTGGCGCACCTGTCTGCCAGATGCATCGGCGGTCTTGTTGAGCACTACGAGCTCTACGCCTACGGCATTGTCAAGTCCTTGTTCGTCGATGACTACCTTGTATTTACATTCTTCTCCAGCCAAAGCACCTATCTCGGAAAGACCGTTCTCTGTGCTGATGACCTTTATTGAGTCCCAACGCTCAGCCACGATTTCCTTCCACTGTGCGATGTCTTTTGCAAGGGCATTGTTGTTTTCAGCAAGTTTGCGGAAGCGTGCCGACATGCGAATGTAGAACTTGTTGTAATAGTCGTCGAGCTGGCGCTTCATTGTGTAGTGAGGCGCAATCTGTGCTATTGAGTTCTTGATAACCTTTATCCAGTCTTCGCTGTAGCCTTTCTTGTTGAGGTTATAATATAGAGGTATAATCTCGTGTTCAAGGAGATTGTAGATTGTAGTGGCATCCAACTGATCCTGATAACCCTGATTCTGGTATGTACGCTTCTCGGTGAGTGCCCATCCAGCTCCTTCGCGATAGCCTTCGAGCCACCATCCGTCGAGGACTGAGAAGTTGACAACTCCGTTCATCTCTGCCTTCTCACCTGATGTTCCTGATGCTTCAAGCGGACGTGTAGGTGTGTTCATCCAGATATCTACGCCAGAGACGAGACGACGTGCAAGGAGCATGTCGTAGTCTTCGAGGAAGATAATCTTGCCGAGGAACTCAGGACGCTGAGATATCTCATATATACGCTTGATAAGTCCCTGTCCTGCGCCATCGGCTGGGTGAGCCTTTCCTGCAAAAAGGAACTTGACAGGACGGTCAGGGTTGTTGACTATCTTGTTGAGGCGGTCAAGGTCAGTAAAGAGGAGGTGTGCGCGCTTGTATGTTGCAAAGCGGCGACAGAAACCGATGTAGAGAGCATTTGGAGTGAGGTTCTCAAGCACCGACACTACATTCTTTGGGTCACCGTGATTCTGAAGCCAACGCTGACGGAAGTTCTTCTTTATGTATTCAACGAGGAGAGTCTTGAGCTTCATACGTGTCTCCCATATCTTCTCGTCTGATACCTTATATATTGCTTCCCAAATCTTTTCGTTGCTTTGGTCGGAAATCCATGTAGAGTCAAATTCTTCCTCGTAGAGTCTCATCCAGCTTTCTGCAGCCCATGTTGGCATGTGAACGCCATTGGTCACATAGCCTACGTGGTTTTCCTCAGGGAAATAACCTTTCCATATATTTGCAAACATCTTCTGCGATACCCATCCGTGAAGTTTGCTGACTCCGTTGACTTCCTGACAAGTGTTGCATGCAAACGTACTCATACAGAAGCGCTCGCTGTGGTCGTCAGGGTTTACACGACCCATGCCGATGAACTCGTCCCATGAAATGCCGAGACGGTCAGCGTAACCACTCATATACTTTGCAAAGAGTCCTTCATCGAAATAGTCGTGACCTGCTGGCACTGGAGTGTGGACAGTATAGAGCGATGAAGCCTTAACGAGTTCGAGGGCTTGGTTGAAGTTGAGGCCTTCATCAATGTAGTCGCAGAGTCGCTGCAAATTGCAGAGTGCCGCATGACCTTCGTTGCAATGATAAATGGTCTTCTTTATACCGAGTTTCTTCAGTGTGAGCACGCCTCCGATACCGAGAAGTATCTCTTGCTTCATACGATTCTCCCAGTCGCCGCCATAGAGTGAGTGTGTGATTGGCTTGTCGAATTCAGAGTTCATCTCGTTGTCTGTGTCGAGCAAATAGAGCGGAATACGACCTACGTTTGCTCTCCAGACTGAAGCATGCACATTATAATTAAGGTAAGGCACATCGACTATCATTGGCTTTCCCTCACCGTCGAGCACGCGCTCAACTGGAAGAGAACTGAAATTCTGAGCCTCGTAGTTGGCAATCTGCTGTCCGTCCATGCTAAGGCTCTGTGTGAAATATCCGAAGCGATAGAGGAAACCTACGCCTACCATATCGACGTTAGAGTCAGATGCTTCCTTCAGATAGTCGCCTGCGAGCATACCGAGACCGCCTGAATAAATCTTCAACGACTGATGGAGTCCGAACTCCATACAGAAATATGCGACTGACGGACGTGTCTCATCTGGTTTCTCAGCCATGTATGCCTTGAACTTTGAATAGACAGAATTCACCTTGTCGAGGAATTTCTTATCGTTTGCCAACTCTTCTATTCTCTTATAGTCGAGCTTTTCTATCATGAGGATTGGGCTCTGGCCCACTTCGTTGAATACTTCCTCGTCCATGCTCTTCCACATGTCGCGAGCCTCATAGTTCCATGACCACCACAGGTTGTGAGCCAGTTCGTCGAGGCATTTTAGTTTCTCTGGAAGGTTTGATTTCACTGACACATCCTTGAAGATGGTATCGTTTACGTAATTTGCTTTAATTTTCATTATTGTTATGCAATTTTTACAGATGCTATATACCTATTTATTTTTATTCTTTATATATTGCTGGAAAAGGAAGTCTATCACCACAAGCACTATCATGATTCCTGCCGTTGCAAAAAACGGCACACCAAGCACAAGCAGCAATATTGCCACCAAGAATACTAACAAAATATGACTTTTTGTCAGAGGCTTTGGCTCTTCCATATTATATTACTTTGCAAATGCAACGCTGCGGATTTCGCGAATGACAGTAATCTTAACCTGTCCTGGGTAAGTCATGTCGGTCTGAATCTTGTTTGCGATTTCGCCGCTCAGTGCTTCTGCTTCCTCGTCTGTAACCTTATCAGCACCTACAATCACGCGAAGCTCACGTCCTGCCTGAATAGCATAAGTCTTTGTAACGCCTGGATAACTCATTGCAATAGCTTCAAGGTCGTTGAGGCGCTTGATGTAAGCTTCAACAATCTCGCGGCGTGCACCTGGACGTGCACCAGAAATAGCATCGCACACCTGAACGATCGGAGCAAGCAGTGTCTCCATTTCCATTTCATCGTGGTGAGCACCGATAGCGTTGCAGATATCTGGCTTCTCCTTATATTGTTCTGCGAGTTTTGCGCCATAGAGTGCGTGAGGCATTTCCTGCTCTTCATCAGGCACCTTACCAATATCGTGCAACAATCCTGCGCGCTTTGCTCTCTTAGGGTTAAGTCCGAGTTCACTTGCCATCACAGCACAAAGGTTTGCAGTCTCACGTGCATGCTGGAGAAGGTTTTGTCCGTAAGAAGAACGATACTTCATCTTACCGATAACGCGGATGAGTTCAGGATGCAAGCCGTGGATACCGAGGTCAATAGCCGTACGCTTTCCTGTTTCAACTATTTCTTCTTCAAGCTGCTTCTTTACCTTAGCCACAACTTCTTCAATACGTCCAGGATGGATTCTTCCATCGGCTACAAGCTGATGAAGAGCCAGACGGCATACTTCACGACGAATAGGATCGAAAGCACTGATGACGATAGCCTCTGGAGTGTCATCGACAACGATTTCCACACCTGCTGCTGCTTCGAGAGCACGGATGTTGCGTCCTTCGCGTCCGATGATTCTACCCTTAACCTCATCATTATCTATATGGAATACGCTGACTGAGTTTTCAACAGCAGTCTCAGTTGCCACGCGCTGTATTGACTGTATGACAATCTTCTTTGCCTGCTGGGTCGCATTAAGTTTTGCTTCCTCAACTATTTCATTGATGTAAGCCTGAGCATTTGACTTTGCCTCGTCTTTCAGTCCTTCAATGAGGCTTGCCTTTGCTTCTTCTGCACTGAGTCCGCTGATTTTCTCAAGACGTTCACGCTCCTGAAGCTGCATCTTCTCAACTTCTTCCTCTTTGGCTGCGAGCACTTTCTTCTGGTTTTCTATGTTCTTTGTGAGTGTGTCCATCTCCTGTTTGCGACGATTGAGTTCGTCGTTGCGCTGGTTGAGACTCTGCTCACGCTGCTTCATCTTGTTGTCGTTCTGCTGAACAAACTGATTGTACTCGTTTCTTTTCTTGTCGAATTCCGACTGCTTGTTGAGGAACTTTTCTTTTACCTCAAGAAGTTTTTTCTCTTTCAGGACTTCTGCGTCCTTCTTTGCTGCTTCAAGTATGCTGTCACGCTTTCCTTTGATTACATACTGAAAAGCAAGATAACCGATTACGCACCCAACTATGAGTGCTACTGCTGCTGATATTATAGTAATTACCATAAAATTGAGTTTAATTAGAAAATTTCTATTAGTTTATATCTCTTTCTCTCCGAGTTCTTCCTCGCTTT
>JAUNQM010000217.1 GCA_030536165.1 Prevotellaceae bacterium
CAGACCTCAACGAGGTCTTACATTGTTAACCGCAGTGTCGAAGACCTGCGGACAATGTAGTCAAAGCCAACCTTCGACCCTAACGGGGTCGCACTAAAAGTCGCAAGACTCAATTTATAGAACCGGCCAATAACAATAGGTAAGAAATGAAAAGACTTTTTTGGATAATCGCATGTGCCGCAGTTGTTCTTACTTCATGCGACGATAATACCCTTGAACTCGGAAACAGCATCGTCCCTTCTATTGATGATGTTGTTGTCGGTGCCGATGTGTTTACTGTTCAGTCACGTACCGTCGTGGTCGATTCCGTCGTAGCACGGAACGGTTATGGCTACCTCGGTCGTATGCGCGATGCAGAAACTAATGCATACGTCACTGCCGACTTCCTTTCGCAGTTCAACATCATTGAGGGTATGACATTCGAGAATCCAGACAGCATCTTGAGCCGCGACGAAAACGGTGAGATTGTCAGCGACACATCTCTCGTTTGCCTCTATATTGGCGAGGTGTATGGCGATACTCTCAACCCGATGCAGCTTACAGCCTATGAGCTGAAGAAACCTTTGGAGGAAGACAAAGTCTATTATTCCAACTTCGACATCGAGAACTCTGATTATATTCGCCCTGAGTCAGAAGGCGGAATACGCAAGACTGTCACTTGGACAGCCTGCGACAATCTTGTGAGCGATACTATTCGCAAAACGCAATTCGGTAAGCGAATAGTCATTCCTTTCGATAAGGAATATCTTGCACCTAACGGCAAGACATATAAAAACTTCTCAACATACGTGCTCCGTATGGCGCACGAACATCCAGAGTATTTCAAGAACTCATACGAGTTCAGCCATCATGTGTGCCCAGGCTTCTACTTCAAGACAACAAACAGTGTAGGCACAATGGCGCAGATAATACTCTCTGACCTTATGTGGAACTATCGGTATAAGGCAACCGAAGATTCAACCGTAATAAGTTGGGGAATGCTTTACGGCACTCAGGAAGTGCTGCAGCTTAGCAAGGTGCAGACCGACCCGAATGCGCTCAATGCACTCATTGCGCCTGACACATGCACATACGTTAAGTCGCCGGCGTGCCTCTTCACCGAGCTCACCTTGCCTGTCGATGAAATCTTTGCAGGCCATGAGCGCGACTCAATCAACACTGCAGATATCACTCTGCAGATTATCAATAGTGACAACAACAACGAGCAGGCTCTGAAGACTCCGTCAAGGCTTCTCATCCTTGAGGTTGACAGCATGAAGGAGTATTTCGAACTGGGCAATGTCTCCGACCAGATACGTTCATTCCTCAGCGAGAGCACACAACACGAAAATACTTATAACTTCAATAATATTTCATCGCTGATTACATCTTTATATAATGACAAGGTGAGAGGCGAGGCTACCGACCCGCAGTGGACAACGCACCATCCTAACTGGAACAAGGTTTACGTCATACCTGTTGAGGTGACTGTCAACTCGTCAAGCATCGTCACAGAAGTATGCCACGACATGGCGATGAAGTCTGTCTGTCTTGTCGGTGGTGGAAAAAACACCCATCAGCCGATAAATATAAAGGTCGTTTATAGCAAATTTAATTCCGAAAAATAATGCGTAACTTACTAACAACCCTGTTGCTGGCAGTCGCAATATCTCTGCCGGCACAAACTCTTATGCCTGAGAAGGCAAAACAGAATGCGCTTGAATACCTTAACTCAAACAGCGTAAATGCAGGCTCCTTACATAAGAAGGCAGCAGCTTCGCCTGAAAAACTCGAATTGGCCTACACTTCATACCATAGCAATCTGCCTACTTACTATGTTTTCAACAGCAAGGATGGCGGTTTTGTCATCGCTTCAGCCAATGAGGTTGCCGAGCCGATACTCGTATATGCGCCAGAAGGCACGTTCGATTACTCTTCGCTACCTGCAAACTTCAAGTGGTGGCTTAGCCAGTATGACGAGCAGATTTCGTATTTTTCTTTGCACCCATCAGCAGTAAGGCATTCGCCAAAGACAGCGGAATCAAAGAAGGACGTCCCTTACCTCTGTCAGACAGGCTGGGACCAGGACTCTCCTTATAATCTGCTTTGCCCTAAGGTAAGCACAAGGAATTGCATCACTGGATGTGTGGCAACTGCAATGTCACAGGTGATGAAGGTTTATGAGTGGCCGGTGACAGGTACTGGCAGCCATTCGTATTATGATTCCTATGGTTGCAAGAAGGATGTTTCTACTAACTTCTATGAGCACAGCTACGACTGGGCAAACATGCAGAATACCTATAATAATAGATCTACCGATGACCAGAAGCAGGCGGTAGCGCAACTTATGTTCGATGCTGGTGTATCTGTTGAGATGCAGTATGGCACCGACGGAAGTGCTGCCTATACCGAGGCTGTACCTTACGCCTTCGCAAACTTCTTCGGCTACGACCCAGCAGTTTCTCATGCCTATCGTTCGTATTATGAAGACGACGAGTGGGCTGAAATGATTTATGCTGAACTTGCTGCAGGGCATCCTGTCATGTATGGTGGATGTACTCCTTCAGGCGAAGAAGGACACTCGTTCATCTGCGATGGATACAAAGCTTCAGACAATACCTACCACTTCAACTGGGGATGGGGACTCTCCCTCAACTGCTATTGTAAGCTTAGTGCAGTCAAGGGTGGTGGCTACACTTGGAGCACCTATCAGGATATTGTCTATGGCATCCAGAAGCCTGTTGAAGGAAGCGTTGCGCAGCCAAATCTCATACTCTACGACGAATGTTCGCTCTACTACACAACGACCAAAAACGACAGCCTCACCAATTACAATATCAATTTCGGTAAATACACCGAAGGCAGCAGACAGTATAGTGGCTTTATTTGGAACGACGCATGGGGCGCATTCGACGTGATGTTCACCATGAAATACACCAATACTGCTACTGGTGAGGTCTTCTATGCAGCGCAGGATAGCGACCAGTATCGCACAAAGGTTCATTTCAGTTCCGTTTATCCTGTTGAAACCTACGGTGGATTCACAAGCCTTAAGATAAATAATGTTAGGATGCCACACCTTCGTGGCGGAAGTTATCGCGTCTCATTGGCTTATAGGCTCTGGGAAGAACGCGACATCGACAACGACAGCCTCTGGCGCGACGTACGTGCTTACACTTCTTGCAAGAACTATGTCGATCTTGAAGTCGAATGTACTCTCGACACTCCGAAGGTCTTGAAGCCAACCGAAGTTACCGACTCATCGTTCACTGCCAACTGGACACCAGTCGAGGAGGCAGAGGGCTACACGCTCGAACTTACTGTCATCGATACTCTCAACACCGTCTTTGATGCAGTCATCCACGAAGACTTCTCGAAGTTCGATGCTACCAGCGATGGCACAAAGGATATTGGCGAGACTCTCGACAGATACATGAACACCCCAGGATGGACAGGCTCTAAGGTTTATAACTCAATGCATCAGATAAAGTTAGGCTCATCTACTGCGGGAAGCACACTCCGTTCGCCGCTTATCGCCAATCCGCGTGGTAAGCTCACGCTCAGCTTCACCGAGATGTACTTTGGCTCTGACCCAACGGTCGTTACTGTCTCAGTCGTTGACCTTGACGGCAACACGATAGGCGAGGCGCAGAAGATTACAGTCAACGGCGAGTCTCACGAACTTGAGTTCGCCGACATTAACTCGAACTGCTACGTCATGTTCACAGCACCTGCAAAGCGACGCTATTACATCTCTGCAATCGACATCCAGTGTGCAGGAGTAAGAAGTGAAAAACTCACTATTGACAGTCTGCAGACCACATCTTACACCTTCGTGGGTCTCAACCCTAAAAACCTCTACGAATATCGTGTTCAGGCTTACAGCATCGACGGCACGTCGAAGTGGAGTGAGACGATGCCAGTCACTTTAGGCAATCTCTTGCTCGGTGACGCAAATGGAGATGGTGAAGTGAATGTAGCCGACATCACCACCATAGCATCGTTCATACTTGGTGGCACGCCAGACGCATGGAACGCAGTCAATGCCGATGCCGACCAAGACGGAAGCATAACCGTCGCCGACATCACCACCACGGCAAACATAATCCTTACAAAATAGAAAATCGACAGGGCACAGTCCCTGTCTTTTTTTTTGCGAAATAGGCGGTTGTGTTATTTGTGATTTGTGTTGAGATTTTTGTTCTGATTTCGAGCATCTTTGATGCGATCCCTTCAAATGTCCTCCCTAAAGCGAGGTATTCGAGCGCATTTTCGTTAGGATTTTAGTTTATGATTATCGTCATCCCGAACGCCCCACCTACGTCATCCCAGCCACCTTACATCGTCATCCCGAACGCCCC
>JAUNQM010000015.1 GCA_030536165.1 Prevotellaceae bacterium
AAAATCATAGCGAACTCAAAAGCCTGTTGCACAAAAGCATCGTTATTATTGGCATTTCCGGCATCATTTTGACCGTCGTATCTGAATTGTTTGCGCCACTTATTGCATCGATTTTTGTCAGCTACGACGAGTCACTTATGCAGCTATCAGTGCATGCCATAAGGGTCCATATGCTTTGTTTCCTTGTGTGCGGATTCAGCATTTTTACATCTGCATGGTTCACTGCATTAAACAACGGCATGGTTTCTGCGGCTGTTGCATTCAGCCGGACACTCATATTCGAGCTTGGTTCGGTAATAATCCTACCTGCGTTTTTCGGTATAGACGGCATCTGGATGTCGGTCAATGTATCTGAAGTTCTTGCACTTGTCTTATCCGCCGCAGTCATTTACGCCTATCGAAAACGCTATTGCTATGCATAAGCTGCAACTTTTCTGAACCACCATTAGCGAAGTTAGAAGGCTGCGAAGAACACCCATAAAAACAAACTGAAACACAAGCTTTTACAAAGCCAACGCTTAAACAAGGCCTCCACACCTAAGGTGTTGAGGTGTTCACACCTAAGGAGTGAGGGTATGTCACACCACAGGTGTTACACAAGAAAAACCTAAGGTGTGACGAGCTTCACACCTGAGGTGTGGAGGGCATGGATTTGGGTTATATAAAGCTTGAGATAGATTTATCTCCTGAAAATAAGCATTATAGGCGAAGCGATAGTGACAGACGTTGGCGCGTCACATCCACGTCGAGCACCTTGACATGCACATGCTGATGGAGCGCGACAATAGACGTCGGATCCTTCACAAACGTGTCCGACATCTGCGAAATATGCACCAACCCTTTGACATGGACACCGACATCGACGAAACATCCAAAGTTTGTGATATTCGTCACTATGCCAGGCAGAACCATTCCAGGACGCACGTCTTCGAGGGTTTTCACGTTAGCATCAAACTCGAATTTGCGCAAAGGCTTACGCGGATCGCGGCTCGGTTTGTCGAGTTCGTGCAAGATGTCCTCCACGGTTATGCGTCCTACTTTATCGCTGACATAGTCGTCGGCATTGATTCCTTCGCGCAACGACTTATTGGACATAAGTTCCGCAACCGTGCAACCCTTATCTTTTGCCATCTGCTCAACGATGTGATAACTCTCTGGATGCACTGCAGAGTTGTCAAGAGGCTGTTTGCCTCCCTCGATTCGAAGGAATCCGGCACACTGCTCGAAAGCTTTCGGGCCGAGTTTTGGCACACGCATGAGATCTTTCCTTGCGGTAAAAGCACCGTTTTCCGCACGATAATCAACAATATTTTGCGCCACAACTGGACCGAGGCCAGAGATGTATGTGAGCAGATGTTTGCTTGCTGTATTGAGGTTTACGCCCACCTTATTGACGCACGATACGACCGTCTGGTCGAGCGAACGGCGCAGTTGAGTCTGGTCAACATCCTTCTGGTACTGCCCTACCCCTATCGAGTTAGGGTCTATTTTCACAAGTTCAGCCAGCGGATCCATGAGGCGCCGACCTATGGAAACGGCTCCCCGCACCGTCACATCGTAGTCAGGAAACTCCTCGCGCGCCACCTTTGAGGCAGAATAAATCGACGCTCCATCCTCGCTTACCACATAAACAGCAATCGAATCGGGCAGATTCAGCGAGCGGATAAACTCCTCTGTCTCACGACTTGCCGTTCCGTTGCCTATCGATATGGCTTCTATTCGATATTGCTCAATGAGAGTCCAGATTTTTCGTCCCGACTTGTATTGCTCACCATGCGGAGGATGCGGGAAAATCGCCTCATTATGAAGCAGGTTGCCTTCGCTGTCAAGACACACGAGTTTGCATCCTGTGCGGAAACCAGGGTCGATAGCGAGCACACGTTTTTGCCCCAACGGAGGTGACATAAGCAGCTGTTCGAGATTGCGAACAAAGATTTTAATGGCATCAGTATCAGCCTTTTCCTTCGAGGATGCGGCAAACTCAGTCTCGACAGACGGCTTCAGAAGTCGCTTAAAAGCATCTTCAACAGCCTCGGCTACGCAATCGGCACTCTCACTACCGTTCTTCACAAACTGGCTGAGCAGCCTATCCAAGCATCTTTCATCGTCACCGCTGATGCTTACCTTCAGGAAACCTTCGGCTTCGCCACGACGCATAGCCAACAATCGATGCGAAGGACAGCGCGATAATTTCTCGGTGAAATCGAAGTAATCACGGAATTTCTCGCCTTCGGCTTCCTTGCCTTTCGCCACCTTCGACGTGATGACGGCATCGAACGAGAAATTTCTGCGGACCTTGTTTCGCGCACTCTCGTTCTCACTCACGCGTTCGGCTATAATATCTTTTGCGCCCTGCAGAGCCTCCTCAACCGAAGCCACGCCCTTCTCCTTATTTATATATAGGGCAGCCTCACGGTTCAACGGGCGGAAAGTCTGGCGAAGTATCATCTCTGCGAGAGGCTCAAGGCCCTTTTGGCGAGCCATTTCGGCACGTGTGCGCTTCTTAGGCTTGAATGGCGCATAGATGTCCTCAAGCTCCACAGCATTCCACGACTCGTTGATGCGAGAGCGCAATTCATCGGTCAGTTTGCCTTGCTCTTCAATGGTGGAGAGGATGGTCTGCTTGCGTTTTTCTATTTCTTTCAGTTTGTCGTTGCGCGTGTCAATGTCGGCTATCTGTACCTCGTCGAGCGAGCCTGTAGCCTCTTTTCTGTAACGACTAATGAAAGGGATTGTGCATCCTTCTGCCAACAGCGACAAAGTAGCCTCAACCTGACGCTCAGCGATGCCAGTTGCCTCGGATATGATTTTTGCAAAGATATTCATAGTATGTGTTGTTGATTTTATAGATGCTATAGATTCCATAGTTTCTATAGTTATCGATTACTTTTATTGATACGAAAAATGCACCCACAACATTACTGCTACGGATGCAATTTATTTGCCGGGCGAACAACGCCTACTTCACCTCTTTGAGCATCTTGCGCTCCTCAACGAGACGGTGCGCGATGTTGTCGAGCAGACCGTTGACAAACTTCCAGCTTTTGTATGTACTGTAGAGTTTAGCCATATCCACGTAGATGCTGATGGTGATATTTACAGGAATGTTAGGGAATGTCAGCATCTCGGCAATAGCCATCTGCATGATGATGACATCCATGAAAGCAAAGCGGTCGAGCGTCCAGTTCTTAGCGCTTTCTACCATGTATTGCTGGTATTCCTCTGCGTTGTTGATAGTGTTGCGGAGAAGTTTGCGGGCAAACTCCTTATCTTCAGTCTCGTTAGAATAATCGTTCAAGAGCGGCTGGCTTGCACCATTCTCAGGGTCGAAACGCTTGATAGTCTTCATGACGAAAGTGTCAATCGTAGGTTTATCATCGTTCCAATATATACATTTTCCTTCAAGCGCCTCCTCAAGGTCCTCGTTGTCCATGATGATATTCTTGTAGATGGTACGCCAGAAATTGCGATCCTCCTCATACGAATCCTCACCCATGTTCATGTAATAACGATAATCCGCTGAAGCAACAATCTGAGTATATAAGCTCCTTATCAGTTCTTCGTCGTCATCCCAACGGTGGCTTCTGTCTTCAAGGTAATTAAAGAGAGTCTCATTCTCAGCTAACTGCTGCGCAAAACGATTAGCAACAAACTTGTTCTTCTCAAGCGTCTCGCCTTCACGTTCAGCACGAACCTTTTCGATTTCATAGCGGCGTGCCCCCTCTTTCGTAAGAGCCACTATGAGTGCCAGCAGCATCATATACAAGTCGTAAGCTTTATGCAAGCTGAAGAACAACTCTTTTTCCGTACTATCCACAGTTCTGTCGCCATTCTGGTAGTAGGCATACGTCAACTGCAGCACCTTCAATCTAATCAACTCTCTGTTTATCATATTTTTTCAGATAATTAAGTACACACTTTGCACTTTCGGAATGCAAAAGTAACAAAAAAAAGGTAAATATCACGCTTTTTCTCAAAAAAATTTGTCTGTCTCAAATATTTCTATTACCTTTGCGCCGCTTTTTAGCCGTGTGATGGCGAATTAAGCATTAGAATACAACTTAATTTATAGTAACACAAAAAAAGATTTAACAATGAAAGAAATCGCACTGAACGGTCAGAAAAGAACCGAAACAGGTAAGAAAGCAGCCAAGCAGGCACGTAAGGCAGGTCTTATTCCTTGCAACATCTACGGTGAGGCAAAGGGTGAAAACGGACTTCCAGTAGCAATGTCATTCGCTATTGCTGAAAACGAAATCCGCAAGGCTATCTTCACTCCAGTTATCTACGTTTGCAACATCAACATCGATGGTACAGTTCATAAGGCTGTCATTAAGGAAATCCAGCAGCACCCAGTAACAGACGCAGTGCTCCACGTTGACTTCCTCGAAATCAACGAGACTAAGCCAATCACAGTCGGAATACCAGTTAAGACTACAGGTTTCGCAGCCGGTGTACGCGACGGTGGTAAGCTCACGCTCGCAGTTCGTCAGGTAAAGGTTACAGCACCTTACAAGCAGATTCCTGAAGAACTCGTTATCGACGTTACTAACCTCGGACTTGGCAAGACTATCAAGGTTGGCGAACTCAGCTTCGAAGGACTTGAGATTGCAACTGCAGCTGAAGTTGTAGTTTGTGCAGTTAGAATGACTCGTCAGGCTCGTTCTGCAGCTGCCGAGGAAGAAGCTGAAGGTTAATTTTAGAAGTTAAGGAGTTAAGACATGTGCTTGCTCACTTAACAACCAAACAACCAACTATGGAAAAGTACCTTATCGTCGGGCTGGGCAATCCAGGCGATGAATATGCCAATACCCGACACAACACAGGTTACATAATATTGGATGCCTTCGCCAAGGCATCCAATATTGTTTTTGAAGACAAGCGTTACGGCTACGTTGCCAAGGCGTCTGTCAAGGGGCGTCAAGTGTTCTTACTCAAGCCTACGACATACATGAACCTCAGCGGTAATGCCGTGCGTTATTGGCTCAACAAGGAAAACATCAACCCTGACAACATGCTCATCATCGTTGACGACGTGGCTCTGCCTGTGGGAGCATTCCGGCTGAGAAAAAGCGGAAGCGCGGGAGGACACAACGGACTGGGAAACATTGAATCCGTGCTATGCTCACAACAATATTCTCGTCTTCGTGTAGGCATCGGAAATGATTACCCCGTCGGTACACAGATACAGCACGTACTCGGTGCTTTCAGCGAGGAAGAAATGAAAGAACTTGCACCAACCATAGAGATGGCAGGCGATATTATCAAGTCGTTTGTCCTCTGTGGCATCTACTTCACAATGAATCAGTTCAACAACAAGGGCAAGAAGTGACAAACAATTATATAATGAAAACAAAATCACTAATCCCCAGCACTATATTCCAAGCCTTGAGTTTCTTCGTGGTTTGTATCGCTTTCTGTGCATGTACAAACACAGAGCGCATCATTACAGTCAATGGAGTTGACCTACATTATGAGGAATCGGGCACAAATGATGGACAAGCAGTTCTGCTCCTTCATGGAAACGGAGGTTCACATCACGACTTAGACAGCCTTAATGTTCAACTTGCTCATGCAGGCTATCATGTCTATGCCATAGATTCCAGAGGTCAAGGCGCCAACGAGCCTCTCAATGAATATCACTATGCCGATATGGCTGGGGATGTATATCAGTTCTGCCAAGCACTCAACATCAGCAAACCAATAATCTATGGTTGGAGTGATGGTGGCATCGTAGCAATGGTAATGGAGATGAATCACCCAGGCACAGCCTCCATAATAGCAGCCAGTGGCGCAAACATCACGGTTGACGGCATTGTGGACGATGTAAAAGACGGATTCCTATCCGATGCCAGCAATCCATTGATTAAGATGATGATGGTAGAGCCGAACATCAAACCCTCAGAACTATCGAAGATAAAATGCCCCGTTTTAGTCACAGCTGGCAAAGGAGACATTATTAAAGAGGAGCACACACGAATGATAGCCGAATCGTTGCCAAAGTCGAAACTAATGATTCTCGATGGCGAAGACCATGGTTCCTATATCCACAATAGCAACAAGATTGGTCATATACTGCTCGACTTCTTGCAGCATACCGAAACTATCGAAACGGCTGATAGTATTGCTGTGAATTAAAAGCTTTGCCACATCTAATGGTTGACTGAAAATAATATAGAAAACAAGCCTGATTTATATAGATTTTTGGCCTGAAAAATATAGAAAATCGACCCTGATCATACGGACGTTTTTAATGAGTATAAATGATCACCTAAAATCAGTAATTAGGATTCAATATGCCATAGTAATTACCTAATGACCGACTGGGGGTTAAGTTTCGACCCAAAGAACCAAAGCATAAAAAAGCTCTCTATAGACTGAAGTCAGTCTTTTAGAGAGCTAAAATTTTATTTGCACATTATACTTTCCTTTTCTCCAGAAAGCACCGTGAGTTATTCTATCAGTTAACCTCTATGAGTACTTCTGAAAGTGTTGGGTGGATGTGTACC
This sequence comes from Prevotellaceae bacterium, assembly GCA_030536165.1. GTDB lineage: Bacteria > Bacteroidota > Bacteroidia > Bacteroidales > Bacteroidaceae > Prevotella. The sequence continues at coordinate 6,510 of JAUNQM010000015.1, forward strand.
GTCTCGCGAAGCTGGCGGAGGGTGGCACCGAGATTGATATAGGCAGTCACTTCCTGAACGATGTCGGCTGCATGTGCGCCAAATACATGTGCGCTGAGCAGGTGACCTTCATCTGGTTCACAACAGAGTTTCACCATTCCTTCCGTCTCGCTCATCGCAAGTGCCTTTCCGTTGGCACGGTAGAAGGACTTATGACATTCAAATGGCATGCCACTCTCTTTCAGCTGGTCTTCAGTCGGTCCGACGCAAGCTGCTTCTGGATTAGTGAAGATGGCAGCTGGCATTACATCGAAACGAATGTTGTCCTTTTTACCAAGAATATGATTTACCACATGGACACCCTGCATCTCTGCCGCATGAGCCAGCATCTGTTTGCCATTCACATCACCTATAGCATAAACACCCTTCACTGTGGTCTCAAAAATATCATCCACTGCAATACCCTTGCGTTCATCGTAGTCGAAGCCTGCATTGGTAAAGTCCGGTGAGACATTCGGCATGCGACCTGTTGCCATAAGAATGATATCTGCTTCAACCAACAGTTCCTTGCCCTTTTGCTCAAAGATAACAGAAGCATTGGAAATGGCTTTCACGCCTGACCCCATATAAAATGTTATGCCACGCTTCTCAAGAAGTTTACGAAGGCGCTTGGCAATGTCGCTGTCAAGCATAGGCAGACACTCCTTGAGGTATTCGACAACTGTTACTTCGGAGCCAAAGCGGTTGAACACGCTGGCAAACTCCATTCCTATGACGCCAGCACCAATAATGCAAAGACGCTTTGGCAACTCACGAAGCTGAAGTAGTTCGGTAGAGGTGACGACTTGCTTGCTGTCTGCACCAGGGATAGGCAATAGTTTAGCTCTGCTTCCTGTTGCAACGATAATGTTTGGGGCTGTGAACATTTCATCTTCACCGTCAGGCAATGAGCATTGGATTGTATGAGGATCTACAAACGAAGCCCTACCACGAATCAACGTAATGTGTGGATGAGATAACAATGTCTCAACACCTCCACGCAACGTCTCCACCACTTGCTGCTGACGCTCAATGGCTTCAGCAAAAGTGGCAGAGTGTACGTAAGTCTTTGTTGGTATGCAGCCAACATTAAGGCATGTTCCGCCTACGTTGGTTTCCTCAAAGATTGTGACCTTAAGGCCATGTTTTGCGGCATGGACTGCGGCCTTATAGCCTCCAGGACCTGCACCAATAATAATAAGGTCTGATTCTTTCAAGTTGTAAATTGTAAAATGTAAATTGAACCTATTCTTTCATCAGAGATTTCCAATAGGTTGTCACGGGTTGCTTTGCTGCCAAGACATCATCAACACGACCGATAGGCGTATTGTGGGGAGCTGTCTTCACCAATTCAGGTTCAGTTTTAGCTTCTTCTGCTATCTTATGCATCACGTCGATGAAGGCATCGATGGTTTCCTTGCTTTCATTCTCGGTTGGCTCAATCATGAGGCTCTCGTGAAAGAGTAATGGGAAGTAGATAGTTGGTGCATGATAGCCATAGTCAAGCAGACGCTTAGCAACATCCATCGTTGTCACGCCCGTACTCTTGTCGGCAAGACCATCGAAGACCACTTCATGCTTGCATAGACCTTTTATTGGCAAAAGGTAATCATTAGACAGACGTTCCTTTATATAGTTTGCATTTAGTGTAGCCAAAGGACCTACATGCTTTATATTCTCATTACCGAGCGATAGGATGTAAGCGTATGCCTTGAGCATTACGCCGAAGTTTCCAAAGAAGCTACCGATAGAACCGAGTGCCGAGTGGTCTTTCAATGCAGCAGAAGTTGGTCCCCAATCGACGATGAACCCTTCCCATTCAGTAGGGCCATCTTCTTGGGTATCATATTTCACAACCACATTCTTGACTCTTGGTGTTGGCAAGAACTGCTCAAGCCCCTTGCGCACACCAACAGGTCCGCTGCCAGGCCCGCCACCTCCATGAGGTGTAGAGAATGTCTTATGCAGGTTAATGTGCATCACGTCGAATCCCATATCGCCAGGGCGACATTCACCAAGAAGTGCATTGAGGTTCGCTCCGTCATAATACATCAAACCACCAGCCTTGTGAACCATCTCTGTAATCTCCAAGACGCGAGGTTCGAAGATGCCAAGCGTGTTAGGATTGGTCATCATCATGGCAGCGACTTCATTGCCCATCTCGCTCAGAAGTTCGCGAAGATGGTCAACATCCACAGTACCGTCAGCGAGGCTTTTCACCTCAACAACCTCAAGTCCGCATACAGCTGCAGACGCAGGATTTGTGCCATGAGCCGAGTCAGGAATCAACACTTTCGTGCGAGCAGCGTCCTTGCGACTTTCATGGTAGGTGCGAATAACCATCAAGCCCGTCAACTCACCATGCGCCCCTGCACATGGATTCAGAGTGAACTCACTCAATCCAGCCAGTTCAGCAAGCGACTCTTGCAAGTTATAATAAACCTCCAGAGCACCTTGACAAGTGACAGCAGGTTGCAGAGGATGCAATCCTGCAAAAGCCTTCATGCCAGCAATCTCTTCGTTGATTACGGGATTATACTTCATAGTGCACGACCCAAGCGGATAGAAGCCGTCATTCACGCCAAAGTTATTATGGCTGAGATTTGTATAGTGGCGAACAACCGTCAATTCATCACATTCAGGCAAGCGAGCTGCTTCCTTACGGCGCAACGCTGCTGGGAGTTCATCGGTTGTGTGCGTGCGGTCATAATCCTCTGGAAGAGAATAGCCCTTGCGTCCTTTCTTCGACAACTCAAAGATAAGGTTTCCATATAATGTCCTGTTCATGCCTTTGCCTCCTCTTCATTAAATTGCTGGATAATCTCGACTAACTCGTTTATCTCCTCTGGCGAGCGTTGTTCCGTTACGGCAAGCATGAGAGTGTTATCCCCTACTTTCACACCAGCGAGGTAACCGTTGGCAACGCATTCATCAAGGAGTGCATCGAGGTCACCTTCGTAGTTGACGCAGAACTCATTGAAGAAAGGCTGCCCAGGGAAAGAATCCTTGAACATTCCTGTCGCTATGAGTTTGTCGCGAAGGCTGTGTGCACCTGCATAGCTCATCTCTGCCACCTCACGCAAGCCTTCTTTGCCCATAAGACTGAGGTAAATAGTGACGTATAGCGCCATGAGGCTTTGGTTTGAGCAGATATTTGAAGTTGCCTTCTGACGACGAATATGCTGCTCTCTTGCTTGTAATGTCAGCACGAAAGCACGCTGTCCACGGTTATCAAGCGTCTGCCCAACAATACGGCCAGGCAGTTTTCGCATCAATTTCTCCGTGCAAGCCATATAACCCACACCAGGACCTCCGAAGGTCATAGGAATACCGAGACTCTGACCTTCGCCAGCTGCCACATCGGCTCCCCATTCGGCAGGAGTCTTTAATATAGCAAGATCGGAAGGGTTGGCATTTACCACGAATAAACCTTTCTGCTCATGGATAGCATCAGCAATACCCGTATAGTCTTCCACGATACCATAGTAATTTGGCTGCTGGACGATGAGTCCTGCAACGCCTCCCTCTGCAAGTTCCTCATCAAGCGCACTACGGTTAAGCGCTCCATTTTCAGCAGGAACGAGTTCTATTGGGAAGCCGTGAAAGTGAGCGTATGTTTCTACTACACGGCGAACCTTCGGGTCAACGGTCTCGCTCATCAAAACGCGATTTGCCTTCTTTGCATTACCCCAAGCCATCATGGCTGCTTCTGCCGTTGCTGTTGCACCGTCGTACATCGAAGCGTTGGCAATGTCCATACCTGTCAGTTCTGCAATCATCGACTGATATTCGAAGATATAGTGCAGCGTACCTTGTGATATTTCTGCCTGATATGGTGTATATGAGGTTAGGAACTCAGAGCGTTGTATAAGGTTTTGCACTACGCTTGGAGCATAGTGGTCGTAGCATCCCGCACCAGCAAAGCAGACAAGTTGCTGCGTATTGCCTAATGCAGTAAGCTGTTCAAAGAAGAGTCGCAGGTCTGTTTCTGAGAGAGCGTCTGGCAGATTGTAGTCGCCCTTAAACCTTGCAGCTTCAGGAATATCAGCAAAGAGGTCATGAACACTCTTTGAGCCGGTTGCCTTTAGCATTTCCTGCAAGTCATCTTCCGTATGTGGAAAGTATCTGAAGTTTTTCATTGTTCGCAGAATGCCTTGTATGCTTCTACATCCATCAGTTTGTCGAGTTCCGAAGGGTCGGAAATCTGAACCTTTATAATCCAGTTTGCGAAAGCGTCTTCATTCAGAAGTTCAGGTGAGTCTTCCAAAGCCTCATTAACCTCAACAACAGTACCGCTGACAGGTGAGATGAGGTCGCTTGCAGCCTTAACGCTTTCCACAGCGCCAAACTCTTCGCCTGCCGTTACTTCGTCATCCACTTCGGGCATATCAACATAAACCACATTGCCAAGCGCATGCTGGGCATGGTCAGAGATACCAACGTAACCATATTCGCCTTCAACGCGAATGTACTCATGTGACTCGCTATAAAAGAGTCCTTCTTCAAATTTTGCCATAATGTTTATTATTTTTTATAATGTTTATCATAGAATTTTTTCTTCACTACCTTACCCTCAAATACTTTCTTGCGAATCTGAACGGAAAGCGGAGTGTCAAGTTTCGCAAACTCTGTCTTGACGAGAGCCATGCACACGCTCTTATCCACGCTGAGGCAATGGTAGCCTGTTGTCACTTCGCCCACTACGTCACCATCAGTATTCAATACGGCATAACCGTGGCGTGGGATTGCCTTGTCAGCGAGTTCTATGCCGACAAGTTTCCGTGCAACACCATTTGCCTTCTGATCTACGAGGGCATCCTTACCTATGAACGCCTCCTTATCCAGTTTGCAGAACATAGAGAGCCCTGCCATGACAGGAGAGATATCTGCGCTAAGTTCGTCGCCATACAAAGGCAGTCCTACCTCGAAGCGGAGCGTATCGCGGCATCCAAGACCGCAAGGCTTGCAGCGTCCGCTTTCAATAAGTTTATCCCAAGACGTTTGTATATACTCATGCGAACCATAAATCTCGAAACCATCCTCGCCTGTATAACCTGTACGACTCACAATAATGTCGCCAACGGTCTTTGTAGTATAGAACTTCAAATCAGCAACAGGGATGCCAAGCACTTCCTCAACAACCACTTCAGCTTCAGGTCCCTGCACGGCTAACTGCCCGTACTGGTCGCTCTGATGGTCGAGCTTAATGTCGAATCCTTGAGTATGCTCCTCCATCCATGCCACATCCTTGTCTATGTTTGCAGCGTTGATGACGAGGAAGAAGTCGTTCTCGCCCATCTTATATACGAGCAAGTCATCGACTGTACCGCCATTAGGATAGAGCATCATACCATAATAGATTTGTCCTATGGGTGCTCCGCTCACATCATTTGTGAATATATGCTGCACGTACTTTTCAGCATCAGGACCTGTGATGCGCACTTCGCCCATGTGACTCACGTCGAACACGCCACAATGCTGGCGAACAGCGTTGTGCTCGTCGGTAATGTTAGAATACTGAATAGGCATGATGAATCCACCAAATGGCGACATGAGTGCGCCAAGAGCCACATGGCGGTCATAAAGGCACGTTTTCTTTTCCATATAAAAAAGTAGGTGTTAAGTAATCTTGTTCTATTGTTTCGATGCACATTACATCGTCGGGGGTCAGTTTTATTTCTTTGTCGCAGAGTCTCTTTACTGCGAATTGCTTGAAGTCCTCTATCGAGAGACTTGTATGCTCTTTCAACAGCGTAATACGTTGGCGAACGCTTTCCACACCGTGCTTATCGAGTTTCTGCTTTGGTGGTGTGATAGCACTGAGCATGTGCTGCATGTCCGTGTCGAAAAGCATCGTGCCATGCACGATACTATACCCAGGAATATGATAGAAGGCATTCCCCGACACCTTTCTGCCATCGATGAGAACATCGTTATTCTGCGTCGATGTAGCAGGCAAACCAAGTTCACGCAGCATCTCCGTCACCATCTCCATGTATTCCTTGAAAGTCGTTGTCACTTCATCGGAATGAGTGATGTAGCTCATCATCACGTTCGACTTGTCGGCATAAACACACCCTCCACCGCTCTTGCGGCGATAGAACTGTATGCCATGTTCGCGGCAATAGTCTATGTTCACCTCATTCTCTATGACTTGATTGCGACCAAAGATGACAGTCGGCTCCACCTGCCAGAGGAAGAAGAACGACTCTCCCATGTATCCGCGTGAAGGAAGATTCCTTGCTGCGAACTCCTCCATTGCCAAATAGAAGCTTAAACGTCGCTGTTCGTCGGTTGGCAAAGTCAATAAGGTCATGAATGTGCAGATGTTTTCATATCGACTACAAAATTAGTAAATTTTCCCATATACACAAAAATTATTGTCAAAAAAAACGACCATTGTTCTTGCATATAAGAAGAATAAACGTAGCCGTTTGCTTTGACTCTTCAAGTCGATGCTATGCTTGTGCCTGCCGCCAACAACTCGTTATTGTCGTACAGTCCCAACCACACCATCAATGCCTGACGGCATTCAAAGCAAACAACTCCGAATAAAGGCCTTACGGCCAGATAAACCGCTTCACGGAATAACACAAATGGGTAAAGATAATCTTATTATTTCCGACCTTGGTCGGATTTATTTTATTTCTTGTGGGTGGCATTACAGCAAAGCTGCGATATGTAGGCACTTAAGGTTTATCTGCACGAGCATCGTGCAAGGAAAGCTCAAAGGACTGCATATCGAAGGGCAAAGCCCTTTGTCGCCCACAAGTTTATTCTCCATCGTTGCGTCAATCCTAAAGACCACATTGCCAACATCATCAGTGGTGCAATATGATTTCACGTATTTATTCTTTCTCCTCCTTCTCTCCGTCTTTTCTCCTAGCACCATTAGGAGAAATGTAGGAGAAGAGGCATCGTTTGGTATTGATTATGGAAAAAAAATTGTATAAAAGAAGCACTTTACAGAGTTGCCTCAGGGCATCATCAGTATGCGTCACGCGACTTGTTCTTTTTCAAAGCCCTCCACACCTCAGGTGTTTAGCTTGTCATACCTAAGGTGTTACCACCCCTCACTCCTCAGGTGTGACAAGCTAAACACCTGAGGTATGAAAGGCATCGACAATGCATCTAAGAAGTAGCGTAGCATTTTTTTATCCCTATCTCGTGTATTACCTCCTATTCTACAACTTTTTACACCTTTAGCAATGATTATTAAAAAAAATATCGTACCTTTGCGGCGATATTAAGAAAAACGCTTGTTATTCAAGTGCAGTACATAGTTAAGTTCAATATTTATCATATTAATAAAGAGAATGATTGTTATGCGTAGATTGCTTTTTTTGATTTCAGTAGTTTTGTTTGTCGCTTGCTCAGACGACAGCGAAAGCGTAAACAAGCAAGAATACTCAAAGCCAAGTGCCATTGCATCTGGAGTATGGACGAATTGTTTAGATTATGACGACAACACCGATTATGGTGTGCTCATGAAAGTAAATGGTACGGCTGTAGAATTCACACTTTTTGATTTCGAAAAGGGCAACACAGCCTATTTCCCTGGTAATATGGTTTACGACAACACAACAGGCATAGGAACTCTCGAAATTCCACAACGCATTTTCGAATATGGTAAAAGCACATTCCGCATGCTGACAGATTCCATCATGGAGTGTATTCCAGAAAGCAATCCAGAAGACACAATCCATTTCATGTGGGTTGACAACAACTGCGATGATTGGTGGAATGACGAGAATAGCAATTCGGTAATAGCAGATGTGACTGACGGTCCATTTGAGACGTATGATTTTCCAACGTCGTTTGTGCTTGACTCTGACTCTACTGCCGAAACAAGAGGTGTGCTTGACGTTCTCAAAGGAATCAAAACGGTTGTCCAAATGATCTATTACACCTTTAAGCTGGGTACTGATGTCGCTGACTATGTCAACCGAAAGAAAGGCGATGGCAAAGACGATCGTTATAAAGCCATTCAAGATGAAATGAAGCAGTGCATTAACATATCTAAACGTGTCGATGATAACATCAATTCACTTCAAAAGCAATTAGTGGATATGAACAATAATCTTAGCAACAGATTAAATGCCCTGGAAAATCAATATAAGGAGACAAAGTATCGTGATGCCATCTCTCAACAAAAAAGAGATCTTGGCGAGACCTCAAAGATGCTAAACGAGCGTGACGCAATGGTAAACACGTTGCATACTCGCGCCATTGGCTATGTAGATTCAGTCATGTATATCTTGAATAATGAACCTGACGAGACTCGCTGCGTCAAACTCTATGAGTATCTCAACCAATGGGCAGCGCCACTATCAAACGAGAACTACGTCCAGAAGACTATTGCATATATCCATAAACTATGGAATGTGTACTTTGAAGGTCAGACTGGCTACCCTTACATATATGACCAATATGTATATAACATGAAGGCTTGGGAACACGAAGGCTATGAAGATAGAGCGCTTCTTCGTGTGACTGACTTGGCATCTGCGTATGAATATGCATGGTTATCACTTATATATTTGCAGAGCTGTATTGCAACAGGAAATACTGTGTACGGAGCAAAGCCACAACCTTTGCTTGCAGAGTTAGAGAAAGAGTGCCTGAGTTTGGCTGAAGAATATCAAAAGTCACAAATTAATGAACGTAATGACGTCAGAGTATGCCAGATAGTAGGCTCCCACTTCATTTCAGAAAAGACTTTGCATATAAATGATTACTTAAGTGGGACATGGTATAGAACTAATTCTCCATGGAATCCTGAAATATTAGCATACGGTTTTGACGGCGACTATAATAAAACTAAGAAACAATTACTGACTGCAGATGAGGCTGAATGCATTTTGTCATATTACAAGAAAATTACTGACAAATCTCTGTATTTCATTCTTCGCGACTACGGTCAGTTTGAGGCACCTGTTGTTAAAGACAGCTGGCAATCTCATAATATCATTCTTAAAGGCAATGCCAGATGCCTTGAGTATGGCTATGAAAAGTGCGAGATATATTATGAGCCGTTTGCTCGTGACAAAAGGGACGACCACACAAACATGGGAATTGTAAGACATATCAATCTCAATGAAATTGGAGGAAATGACTATCTTGGAACTGTCAGTCATAAAGGTGGACGCTTCAACTATTGGGACGGAGATTTCTACTACTATTTTGCATGGTTTAAAATCAACTCACGAAACGAATAAAAGCCTCCACGCTGAAATATACGGAAAGAATTAGACACAAAAAAGGCCTCCGAAAGTTACGTACAAAACCTTCGGAGGCCGTATCATAAACATACCTTCCTTTATGAGTTTTAGTTAAGTATGTTTAGCGGTCAGTAATTATTTGAAATTTTTGGCAGCAATCTTTATGAACTTAACTTTTTCATCAAAAGTTTCCACTCCAGTATATGCGGTAAAAGTCTTTTCACTTTCCCCATCGTTAAGCGTGAAGGTAAAAGGACCATCAGGGTCTTCCACATCACAGAAGCAGAATGCTACGCCGTCTGCATTACTTACTCCGCAAGTTGGTTTGCCTAGATTTTCATCATCATCTGGGTAAAATTCAAACCAGCCATATTCTGCGTTTTGAAGAACGACTGCGTGAATCTTTTGTGCATAAGGTATATTATACATATGGTCACAACTCAAAGTGTAATTGCTTGCATTGTCCTTATTAAGTCCCGAAACTACAACCTGAACCTTAGTAAGCATCATCCAACCATCAATAGTGGCCGAGATAGTTTCTCCATCAAAAGTATAATCCACATGATCCGCAGCACACATCAATGGAGTTATTGGAACGTCATTTTTAGTTGGAGGATAAAATTTATATATCGGTTGACTAGTATAGTTATTCACCTTCTCGTTGTCAACAACAGCATAGTAGTCTTCTATACTATTACCCCCTTCGTAAAAACAAGAAAGTATACGAGGAGCATGTGAATCGTCAAGTGTATAAAGAAGTCCTTGTGGATGTTTGGCATAATATTCATCAAAAGCAGCATCCCAAGAAGTGCCATTATATGTCAATGTAAGTTCTGCGCGTCCTATATGATCTCCTACCAGAGAAATTACGTCCAAATCATCAAACCAGATGTTAATCTTGTCGCCTTCTTCCCAGCCAGTCTTTGCGGCTCTGGTGCCTGAGTTACCACCGAGGTTGGCTACTTTAGGGATGGTCGTCAAATAGTCGAAACAAATATAACAATCTGATTGCCAATGT
>JAUNQM010000218.1 GCA_030536165.1 Prevotellaceae bacterium
TAAGCAGTGCGGTCGTTTTCCCATGCAATATCATCTAAACGCTCTGGGTGATTCGCACCATGCACAAAGCATTGCATCTTTGCAGGCTTGCCCAAAGCAACGGTAAATTCAGCCGTTCCGCAAGGACGTACTGAAGCATCGATGAGCATCTTGTTGTCGTATGTAATCTGGTACGAAACTTCCTGGTTAAGCGCATTTTTCACGATAAACTTATCAGTAGCCTTACATTTCAGCACATTGCAAATGCTCTGCAACTCAACTTCAACGATTTCCTGACGCTGGACTTTCTCCGAGTTTGTCACCGTCACAGTAGCAACCTGGCTGAAAGCAATCATCGAAACTGAAAAGCAGAAGATAGATAAAAGGATTTTCTTCATAATAAATATAATTTTTATTGATTATTCGATGCAAAGATACAAAAAGTTTTGTTGTTTATGAAGATATTTACACTTTTTTCGCAAAAAAAACTTAGAATTATGCTTGTATTTCACAAAAAATGACTACCTTTGCACCCGATTTTGAAGATTAGATCCGTTTTAGGCTCAAAAAAGATGGCGCACGGTGCGTCACGCCTTGCGGAAAAATCCGTTTAACAAATAATAAAATGTACGTAATTGCAAACATGAACGGTCAGCAGATGAAGGTCGAAGAAGGCAAGAAGCTCTTCGTGCATCACATCAAAGGCGTAGATGCAGGCCAGACTGTTGAATTTGATGAAGTATTGTTGGCAGACAACAATGGTGCTGTCACAGTAGGTACTCCTTTCGTAGAAGGAGCAAAAGTAGTATGTGAAGTTAAGACTCCACTCGTAAAGGGTGACAAGGTTATCATCTTCCGCATGAAGCGCCGCAAGGACTCAAAGAAGAAGAATGGTTATCGTGAGCAGTTCACTGAGGTAGTTGTAAAACAAGTTATCGCTTAATTAAAAGGAGAACAAGATTATGGCACATAAAAAAGGTGTTGGTAGTTCAAAGAACGGTCGTGAATCACACGCACAACGTTTAGGTGTTAAGATTTGGGGTGGCCAGAAGATTACAGCTGGTAACATCATAGTTCGTCAGCGCGGTACAAAGCACAATCCAGGACTCAATGTAGCAAAGGGTAAGGATGACACATTGTATGCTTTGATTGACGGAATCGTAAACTTCCGCAAGACACGCAACGACAAGAGCATCGTTTCTGTTATACCTTTCACAACAGAAGCTGAAGCTTAACGGAAAAGTAAGACAATCAAATAGAAGAGTGTGCTGCATAATATGTGTAGCACACTTTTTTTTTACCCTTCCCTTATCTTAGCCCCTCACACCTTAGGTGTAAACCGCGTTACACCTAAGGTGTGAGGGTATGTTACACCTGAGGTGTGACGCCTGTAATACCTAAGGTGCGAAGGGCTAAGATAAGGGATAACTGAAGATGGATGATTTAATGCCGCGATATACCTTATTATATTACGCGCGCGTGCAAATATGAGTCATTTTGCGGAAAAAGTCCTACTTTTTTGAAGAAATCTGTGAAAAAGGTTGCATCGTAGAATTGTTTTTTTTCTGCCTTCAAATGAGATTGCAGGACGAACCGACGTTTGCCCCAAAACGCGTCAAATCGCTTAAAAACGGCCTTAAATCGAAAAAAAACAAAAAATGTCTTGGTCGTTTGACGAAAAAAGAGTAACTTTGTTCCGTTATATAGCATTAATTAAACAAACCTTATAAACTATGGATGAATTTCAAAATTTAGACCAAGACAAAATCATTAGAATTAACATCGAGGAAGAGATGAAGGCGAGCTATATCGACTACTCAATGTCGGTAATAGTTGCCCGTGCTCTCCCCGATGTACGAGACGGCTTTAAGCCTGTTCAGCGTCGTATCTTGTATGGTATGATGGGACTGAACAACACAAGCAATAACCCTTACAAGAAGAGTGCCCGCGTCGTTGGTGAGGTGCTGGGTAAGTATCACCCTCATGGCGACAGTTCCGTGTATGGTGCCCTTGTTCGTATGGGACAATACTGGAACATGCGATATAAACTCGTCGATGGACAGGGAAACTTCGGTAGTGTGGATGGTGACTCCCCTGCTGCAATGCGTTACACCGAGTGCCGCCTCTCTAAGATTGGTGAGCACATGATGGACGACCTCGAGAAGGAAACTGTCGATATGCAGAGTAACTTCGACGACACACTGCAGGAGCCAACAGTAATGCCTACAAAGATACCTAACCTGCTGGTAAATGGTGGTACGGGTATTGCCGTAGGTATGGCAACAAACATCCCTACGCACAACCTCGGTGAAGTTATTGATGGCTGCGTGGCATACATTGATAACCCGGACATCGATGTTGATGGATTGATGGAATACATTAAGGCGCCAGACTTCCCTACCGGAGCAATCATCACAGGATTGCAGGGCGTTCGCGAAGCTTACGAGACAGGTCGTGGAAGAGTCATTATTCGTGCACGTGCTGAAATTGAAAGCGATGAGCAGCATGATAAGATTGTAATCACAGAGATACCTTTCGGCGTAAACAAGGCAGACCTTATTGCTTATATCGCTCAGCTCGTAAACGAGAAGAAACTCGACGGTATCAGCAATGCCAACGACGAATCAGACCGCCGCGGTATGCGTATCGTTGTCGATATAAAGAAAGATGCAAACGCTCGCGTAGTACTCAACAAGCTGTTTAAGATGACAGCATTGCAGAGTTCATTCGCAGTTAACAATATTGCTTTGGTAAAGGGACGTCCACAGCTTCTTTCGCTTAAGGACTGCATCCGCTACTTCGTAGAGCATCGTCACGACGTAACCATCCGTCGCACAAAGTACGACCTGCGCAAGGCAGAGGAAAGAGCCCACATACTTGAAGGCCTTATCATTGCAAGCGACAACATCGACGAGGTGGTACGCATCATCAAGTCATCGAAGAGTCCACAGGAAGCACAGGCAGCATTGATGACGCGCTTCGGCCTCGATGAGGTTCAGGCAAAGGCTATTGTAGATATGCGTCTGGCACAGCTCACAGGACTTATGCAGGACAAGCTGCATGCAGAGTTTGAAGAACTCCAGCGCAAGATAGAATACTACAACCAGATTCTTGTAGATGACGAACTCTGCAAGAAGGTGATGAAAGACGAACTGCTTGAAGTCAAGGAGAAATACGGTGACGAGCGCAAGACAGAAATCCGTCCGTCAGCAGAAGAATTCAATGCAGAAGACTTCTATGCCGACGACCCAGTTGTCATCACGGTATCACATCTTGGTTACATCAAGAGAACTCCGCTTGCAGAATTCCGCGAGCAGGCACGTGGTGGCGTAGGAAGCAAGGGTGCTTCAACACGCGACCAAGACTTCACAGAGTTCATCTACTTTGCTCGTATGCACCAGTTGCTGTTGTTCTTCACTCAGAAGGGACAATGCTACTGGATGAAGTGCTACGATATTCCTGAGGGTGCAAAGAACGGCAAGGGACGTGCAGTGCAGAACTTACTTCAGATTGCTCCTGACGATAAGCTCAACGCAATACTCCCTATACGCAAGAACGCTACGGAAGAGTTCCTTAACAGCCACTATGTAATCTTCTGTACGAAGAATGGTGTGATTAAGAAGACTTGTCTTGAAGCTTATTCACGTCCACGTGCAAACGGTGTACGCGCAATCAATATTCTTGAAGGCGACCGCGTAGTTGACGTAAGACTCACCAACGGCAAGGACGAGATTGTGATAGCAAACCGCAACGGTCGTGCTGTCCACTTCAACGAGAGTCAGGTAAGAGTCATGGGACGTGTTTCTACAGGTGTTCGCGGTATGCGACTCGACGAAGGCGACGATGAAGTTATCGGCATGATTGTTATCAACGATAAGGAGAAGGAAACTGTGATGGTAGTATCTGAAAACGGATACGGCAAGCGCAGCGACATTGATTCTTATCGTACTACTGCTCGCGGCGTGAAGGGTGTGAAGACACTCAACATCACAGAAAAGACAGGTCGCGTAGTAGCATTGAAGACCGTAACTGAGCTGGACGACCTCATGATTATCAACAAGAGTGGTATCGTCATCCGCATGGCAGTGACAAGTGCTCGCGTCATGGGACGTGCAACACAGGGTGTTCGCCTTATCAACCTTGAAAAGAAGAACGACGTGATTGCAAGTGTCTGCACCGTAATGAGTAGCGAACTTGAAGCCCTCGTTGAAGCCGAGAACAAGAAAGAGCTCGAAGACAAGGAGAATGCTTTAGGCGTAAACACAACAGAGGTACAGGAAGTTCAAGAAGCAACTGAAGTATCAGAGGTTATAGAAGAACCAGAGGTTTCAGATG
>JAUNQM010000219.1 GCA_030536165.1 Prevotellaceae bacterium
GTTCGACAAAATTACGGTTAATTTTTCATTTTTCAAAAAAAAACGGGCGAAAAGTTTTGGTATCATTGAATTTTATCTTACTTTTGTAGTTGCAAATGGTTCGCAAGAGCGATTAAAAGGGAACGAGGTGTGAATCCTCGACTGTCCCGCAGCTGTAAGGTCGTGAATATTTGTAAACATTGCCACTGATATTTTCGGGAAGGCGTTTGCAGAGTGCGGCTAAGTCAGAAGACCTACCAAATGCATAAATGTTTGTTTTATCCTCTGGGACTAGGAAAAGAACAGAAATTACTTGGTTTTATATAAAAAAGTTGATGAAGCGTATTGCCATGCTTTCATTGCTTGCGGTTGTATTATGTGTTGACGAAGTATTTGGTCAGGTGGTTGGCGATACTATCAGTGAACTCAACGTAATTGGCAAGCAGGAAAAGAAATTGAAGTCAAGTAGTCCGGTGTATTCCATGTCGGACGAGGACATGCTGCGTCTTGGTGTAACCGACATTACCGATGCGTTGCACAGATTGCCTGGCATCACACTTCGTGATTATGGTGGTGCAGGAGGTATAAAGACGGTTTCAGTCAGAGGCTTCGGAAGTCAGCACACTGGTGTTAGCTACGATGGCATGATGTTGAACGAGGGACAGAACGGCGAAATCGATTTGCATAGATATACACTGGACAATCTGAAGACGTTGTCGCTTTCGGTGGGTGAGAAAGACGATATCTTCGTCACTGCACGCAGCAATTCAACAGCAGCCACCATTAACCTCGAAACCGAAAAGTGGAAAGGCGTGATGGGAAAGATTACAACTGGAGCATGGGGAATGATAAACCCAATGATAGGATTTGGCGTGCCAATAAGCGACAATCTGAGCCTTAGTGCGAATGTTGACTATCTTCATGCAGACAACAACTATCCTTTCACGCTCATGAATGTTGCCACAGAGACTCGCGAGCATCGCAGCCACTCAAAGATGGACCAGATGCATGGAGAGTTTGACCTCAAGTGGCAGATGGGCAACTCAACAATGCTTGCTACCAAGGCATATTATTATAATAATGAACGTGAGTTGCCTGGGATTGTACATTATTATACTGATGAGAATGACGAGAACCTGCATGAGAGGAACGCTTTCATTCAGGCAAGATTAAAATCGATTCTCACTGAAAAAGTCTCTTTGATGCTTAATGGCAAATGGGACTATGCATCGACGGAATACCATAACGGTATGCCTTCAGGGGGAGTGACTTCTGCTGATTATTGGCAGAGGGAATATTACGGAAGTGGGGCAATTATGTATTCTCCAACGGATATTCTTGCTTTCGATTATTCGGTAGATTATTTTGTTAATAGTCTTAATACCACGCTGAATAATACCAGCCATGCCAACCGTAAATCGCTGTTGCAGTCTTTTGCAGGAAAACTGTCCGAGCAAAGACTTACATTAGTAGCAAGGGCATTATGGTCGAACTATTTCGGCGAAGCACACAGACTCTCACCTGCATTCTCATTATCATATAAAATAATAGAAGATGCCGATTTATATTTTCGCGCTTCATTCAAAGAGATATTCCGAATGCCGTCGTTCAAGGAGTTGTATTTCTTCCACCTTGGCGATACCGACTTGAAACCAGAGAATACACGGCAGATAAACTTAGGTCTGACGCATCAGGGTAGGATAGGAGATAGAATGAAACTTAGTCTTACCCTTGATGGCTATTACAACTGGATTACCGACAAGATTGTGAGTGTGCCAATCAATATGTTTGTGTGGAGGAACATCAACATGGCAAAGGTCGTGGCAACAGGCATCGACGCGACACTTGCTCTTACCTATGATATAAATAAGGTGCAAAGTGTTGAGATTGCTGGCAACTATTCTTTACAGAGAGTCATGAACAAAACCGATAAGGAAAGTCCATATTTCGACAACCAAATAGCCTACACGCCACTGCATTCAGGAAGCGTGACGTTAAGTTGGAAGAATCCGTGGGTGAACCTCTCTGCTACATACGATGGGATGGGGGAGCGCTGGACCACCAACGAACATTCTCAAGATACCCGGCTGGCTGGGTTTATGGAATTTTCGGCAAGCGCATTCCGTAACTTTACTATAAAGAAAACAGACATTACCATTCGTGCAAGTATGATGAATATCTTGGATAAGCAATACGACATCGTTGCACACTATCCAATGCCTGGACGTTCATGGAAAATAAGTTTTGCAGTTAAATATTAATAACATGAAATCAAAATATCTTTTTTTAGCATTATTCTTTGTCGCAACTCTCACTGTGGGCTGCAGCAATGACGACAACGAGCAAAAGAAAGAACCTGCTCCAGAGTTTAGTTTCAACGGGGCATTTGTCCTCAATGAGGGAAACTTCTATAGCAATATTGATGGCAGTCTATCATTGCTTGATTATACAACAGGCAAAATGAATAATAAGTTATTCAGCACAATAAATGGCAAGTCATTGGGTGCAACTCCGAATGATATGGTAGTCAGTGGCGACAAGGCGTATATCTCTGTCACTGACGATAATATTGTATGGGTGCTCGACAAAGACTTGAAGGCGCTGAGCATGATAAACATAACCAAACCTCGAAAGATTGTTGCAGTGAACGACAAGATTTTCATCTCTTCATACGACGGTAGAGTCTATGCCTATGACACTAAAAGTGCACAATTGACGAAGTCAGATGTCATTGGATCTTATCTTGAAGATATAACATATTGCAATGGATTCATCTACGTCTGCAATTCATACAATGAGGATTATACATACAACACAAACGTAGTGAAACTTGAAACAACCCTAAAAAAGGTCAGCGACATAACTGTTGTATGCAATCCTACAAAACTTGAGACCGACGGACGAGATGTATATCTCCTTAGCACAGGTGACTATGACTCCGTAGGCAGCATGCTGCAGCGAATTGATACAAATGATAAAGTTGAAGCAATGTTCCCTGCACTATATTTTACCCTCTACAACAACAAAATCTATTACATAGATACCACTTACGATGCAGACTGGAATAGCGTCACTACGTATAACGTCTATGACATTGCACAGTCAAAATCCTCAATCTTTATCGAAGGCAAAGACATAGAATATCCTGCTGGTATCGCTGCCGACAGTTCAAATGGCAACATATATCTTATGGTCTATCACATCAGCGAATATGGTTGGGGAGATTACAACAATCCTGGTTACATAGTCCGTTACGACAGCAACGGAAATCAGATTGGCAAGTATGATGTAGGCGTATGCCCAACGACGATGTGTTTTACAGAATAAAAGATGAGCTTGTCAAAGATTACCATAACAACCATGATTCTTTTGCTTTTGCTATCATGCAAAAGGGAAAGGGCGTGCTCAGACGAAAATGTCGGTGATACTGTGAAGTTGAAATATTCACAGTTACTAACTATCGTTAAACATCAAGGGTATGACGAAGTCAATGTTGCTGACCCGTGGAACAAAGGAAAGATTCTTCACAAATATATACTTGCTAACACAGAAGTAAAAACCGATGATAATGCCACGTTTGTACAGATACCTCTCAAACGTGCCGTTGTGTTCACTTCACCTCATATCGGGTTAATCTCCGACCTCAATGCAAAAGAATCTGTTGCAGGTGTCTGCGACATGCAGTATATCATGGCACAGTGGGTTAAGAGCCTTTCTGATTGCGGAAACGCGATGAATCCCAACATAGAAAAGATTATAAAACTAACCCCCGACGGCATAATACTCTCACCGTTCCAAAATAGTGGCGGCTATGGCAAAGTTGAGCAACTCGGAGTGCCGCTTATTGAGGCAGCCGACTATATGGAGTCATCGGCTTTGGGCAGGGCAGAATGGATGATATTCTATGGAATGTTATTTGGCAAAGAACAAGAGGCGCGTGCATTGTTTGATTCCATCGAAAAGAAATACAATGCATTGGCAAGTTCTTGCAATGAGAAGAGTCAGCATAAGGCTTCCCCAAAAGTTATGACCGACATGAAACAATCATCATCATGGTATGTCCCAGGAGGCGAAAGCACATTAGGCCGTATGATTGCTGATGCTGGTGGCGACTATGCTTTCAAAAACGATAAACGCAGTGGAAGCATTCCTTGCTCTATCGAAACGATGATAGAACTGAATCACGATGCCGACATTTGGCTAATTAAATACAACAGCAGACATGACTTAACTCTGCAGCAGTTGAAGTCTGACAATGACAAATACGTTAAATTCAAGGCATGCAAAGATGGTGAGGTCTATGGTTGC
>JAUNQM010000220.1 GCA_030536165.1 Prevotellaceae bacterium
GTCAAGAATACGAGAGGCAGACGGCCTGAGAAGAGACCCGTACCACCGCGTACCTTGAGAGTGCGATCACCGAATACGTCCCAAGTGAAACCTACACGTGGAGAAATTGTGAGAGTGTTGCTTGGCCACTTACCTGTGTCAATATGATGTCCATTATAGTCTAAATCATAAATAGCCTTGTTTGTCATGATGTCACTGTTGTTGAAGAACATGCCATCGAAACGGATTCCGTAAGTGAGTTTGAAGTTATTACGGATGCTCCAGTCGTCCTGTGCATAAACACCGAGAGTGTTGAACTGAACACGTGAAGCTCCATCAGGATTAGACTCATAACCATAGTCGAAAGCAACAACATCAGGAGTTGCACCTGTAGGAGTAACTTGAGAATGAGAAACTGGATCCCAACCGATGTTGTTGTAGAAGTCTGTAAGCGACTTGAAACGGAAGTAACCAGTACCGTTACGCATATAGACATTGTCTGCCATCTGGTGTTCGAAGCGGATACCACCTATGATTTTGTGCTTGCCAAGGTCGTAAGTTACGTCGTCCTTTATGTTCCATACTGTGTTGTGGACAGCATTATTATATGTAAAGAGCTCATAGCCGAGACACATATAGTTCTGATTGTCGTTAAGAATTTCAACGAATGGGAATTCGCTTGAATCAGTCGCACGAACATCGTCAAGTTTAGAATATGTTGCGAGGAACTGGTTAGACAGCTTGTCTGTAAAGCGACTATTGAGGTCGAGTGAGAATGTGCTAACCTTGTTGTCCTGTGCGTACATTGAGTTTGCGAAAGTCATTGAGTATTGAGAAGTACGTGCACCAGACATACGAGTACCACCGTCCATAGAAGTGCTTGAAGGTGGGTTCCATGCTCTATTCTTTGTATAGTTGTAACGAACAGCGAGGTGATGATTGTCGTTGATGTTCCAATCGAGACGAGCAAGGAGTTTATAGTTGTTTTCATCAGCAGGGAAGCTTGTCCATGAGCCTGTGTTGTAGCCGTAGATAGTCTTTACTGCGTTTGAAACTTCTGCAAGATCTGAATTCTTTGTGCGTGAGATGTAGTTATCAGCATTTGCCTTGCCATCTTCAGAACCTCTCCAACGGTTAGCGATAGTTGGCTTCTTTTCCATTTCACCGTTTACGAAGAAGAAGAGTTTGTTCTTGATTATCGGACCACCGAGTGTGAAACCGTAAGTTGTTACGCGGTCCTTATCGCGTGCACCGCCGATAGTCTCGCCATCAACAGCGTCACCACGAAGGTTTTCATTTCTGTGGAAGATGTAAGCTGAACCCTTGAATGTGTTTGTACCAGACTTTGTGATAGCGTTAACACCACCACCGATGAAGTTAGTCTGACGAACATCGAAAGGAGAGATTACAACCTGCATTTCCTGGATTGCATCAATAGAGATAGGATTTCCACCACCAGGAAGATTACTGCTCAAACCAAAGTTGTTGTTGAAGTTTGCACCATCGACAGTGAAGTTAGCAGTACGACCATCAGTACCAACGAAGCTCATTCCGTTACCTCCATAAGGAGAAAGACGAGTGTAGTCAGTAATACCGCGAGTTACTGTAGGCATGTTTACAATCTGTGCGTTGTTGATTGCAGTCGAAGCACCTGTCTTTTCCCCAGCAAACTTAGAAGCAGTTCCGCTGACTACAACTTCAGCAAGTTCAGTAGCATCAACAGAGAGTTCAGTTGAGAGTGCGTAAGGAACACCAAGTGAAAGAGTCACGTTATCAAAAACTCTTGACTTGAAGCCTACGTAAGAGATTGTTACCTTGTACGGTCCACCTACACGCATACCAGAGATGTTGTAACGTCCCTTGGTGTTGGTTACTGCTGTGTAGCGAGTACCTGAAGGTTCATGCACTGCCTGGATGGTTGCACCGATTGCTTCTTCGTTGTCAGCAGTTACGGTACCCTCAAGGCTTGACGTGGTAATCTGAGCGCTTGCCATTACTGTCAGAGTGCAGATTACCAAAACTGAAAATAATCTTTTGAACATTGATTTGAAAAATTTAATTAAATGAATAAAATTAAAAATCCACTGCAAATATAATAAAAAAGTTTAAAAAAGCAAACAAATATTAAAAAAAAATTGTAAGTTTGCAAAACTAATTGACATAGGACATAATAGACACCTTAGGACTCCTATTAAAACCCGCAAAAACGCAAAACTACACATTATATATATATGCAAAAGTTTGCAGACTACATTGAACAAGTTGAAATCGACTCCCTATGGAGTGGAAGGAAGCACATACTTTGGAATCTCAATCCAAATGTAAACATACTTAGCGGCATCAACGGTGTCGGCAAGAGTACCATATTAAATAAAATCATCAAGAGCATCGGTACTGGCAGCGAGATTCAGTCGCATACTCTTAAAGGCGTGCGACTAAAAATGGTGCCTGAGGATGCAACGTGGATACGATTCGACGTCATACGCGGTTTCGACCGTCCTCTGATGAGCAACGACGTGGTCAGCAAGACCACTGGCGCACACGTCTCTACCGAACTTGACTGGCAGCTCTACCAGTTGCAACGCCAATACCTCGACTATCAGGTAAACGTCGGTAACAAGATGATTGAAGCCCTACAGAGCGGAGACGCAGATGCCACGAAGAAAGCTCAGGAGCTTGCGCAAGACAAGACGCGCTTTCAGGATATCATCGACGAACTCTTTGCAGACACATGCAAGAAATTAGTGCGCAGCAAAAACGAGATTCGCTTTGAGCAATACGGCGAGATTATCACCCCTTACCAGCTATCAAGCGGCGAGAAGCAGATGCTTGCCATACTGCTCACAGTACTCGTAGAGGACAAGCAGCATTACGTTCTCTTCATGGACGAGCCTGAAGTCAGTTTGCACATCGAGTGGCAAGAGAAACTTCTCGGAATCATTCAGGAACTGAACCCTAACGCCCAGATTATCCTCACCACCCACTCCCCTGCCCTGATTGTAAACGGATGGATGGACAACGTGACCGAAGTCTCTGACATTACCGACATGGAGAATTGAGAGTTTCAATTTTGTACATTTAATGGTAGATATCTTTTAGGAGTTAAAGGAGTTAAGACATGTGCTTTTAACCTGAAACTTGAAACCTGAAGCCAAATTGTACATTGTAAATGGTAAATGGTACATGAAACGACTCACCGACAATCTTTCATCGAAATACTACGAAGCCTACAATCGTCTGACATCCAAGAATGCCAGAAAGCGAATCATTGCCTACGTTGAAAGCTTCGACGACATCTATTTCTGGCGCACGGTGCTGAGCAACTACGAAACCGACAAGATTTATTTCGAAGTAATGCTCCCATCGCGCACAAAACTGTCGCGTGGGAAGAAGTCGGTGTTGAAGAATCAGCTCTGCGACAAGATGGGAGAAGGTATGATAGCATGCGTCGATGCCGACTACGACTACCTTATGCAGGGCAGGAACAACACGTCTGACTACATACTGAATAGCCGATTTGTGTTCCACACTTACGTATATGCCATCGAAAACTACCAATGCTACGCTCCTTCGCTCCACGACGTATGCGTTATGGCGACGCTCAACGACAAGCAGATTTTCGACTTCCAACGATACCTTGAAGACTTCTCGACCATCGTCTTTCCTCTATTTGTATGGTCAATATGGGCATATCGCACCGACCGTCACACGCAATTCTCAATGACAGACTTCAACATCGTAGCAACCATTGGCAAGGCAAGTTTAGACAATACAGGGCATGCCATGCACCATTTAGAGGAAAAGGTGCGACAAAAAATCAACTGGCTGCAGAGGAAGTTTCCTGCACACAACGACGAGGTTGACGCACTTGCCACCGAACTGCAGACGTTAGGCGTGACACCAAAGAACACATATTTATATATACAGGGGCACCACATCTTCGACTGCGTTGTAAGTCCGATAATCGGACGAGTGTGCAACATGCTGCGTGGAGAACACGAGGAAGCAATAAGGCGAACAGCTGCGCACTACACGCAGATGAACAACGAACTATCATCTTACGAACACTCCACCCAGGATGTAAAGGCAATGCTCCGACGTAACAACAGTTATCGCGATTGCCCTGAATTCCGCCGTCTATGCACCGACATCGAGGATTTCATCAGCCGCATCGCCAAATAGCTATCACTATCCTTAAACCCAAATCGGTCATTAGAGATTTCACCTATAAACTATAGATGTATTAGTGCGACCCCCTTGGGGTCGAAGTAGAGAGTG
>JAUNQM010000016.1 GCA_030536165.1 Prevotellaceae bacterium
GAAGAGTGGTCAGAAAGGTGGTCAAAAAAATAACGAGAAAACCATTGACACGGTCCTTCAATTGATAAAAGACAATTCGTTCATAACAAGAAAAGTTCTTGCTGAAACCCTTGGTATTTCACCAAGTGCTATCCAGAAACACATTAACCGCCTGAAGGCTGATAACATCATTATTCGCCACGGTGGAGATAGAGGTGGCTACTGGGAGGTGATCAAACCACAGTAAAACAACAAATGGTGCTAGACAAAACCTACAAGTAGATTATATCGATTTCTATTTTTGTTTATCTTTACCGCTCCTATAACGTCTTTATAACATTTACGTGTGCATGTAATATATTGATACACAGTTATGTTTAGATTTGAGGAGGTGAAGTAACGCAACACAATAGAATCAAAAAAAAGCGTGTAGCTCAAATGAGTTACACGCTTTTTTATTCTTATCGGTCTATCTCATGAACGAATTCTTTTGGCAGGATGACGTTTTCAAGGGGTATTGCATCGGCAAACAGAGGGGCTATCTCCTCAACGGTAAAGCCTGCAATGCCACATGCAATCTTCGTCACATAGAACTTCAACTCTGGGTGGGCCTTTGCGCAGTTTAGGAAGTTTTGCACCTTCTCGGCAATGTAATCCACACCGCCTTCCATAGTCGGCAGAGCGTAGCATTGACCCGTCAAGCCTTCTCCAACGCCCCATTCTGCGCCAAACTTCATGTTTGCTATATGTGCAGCACCACCTCCATGATAGCCATGAATATTGCTGCCAAACACAAAAATCTCATTCTTCTTCAACTCCGTAATAAACTCTGGAGTATATTCTCTATTGTATGCCATTGTTGATATGTTTTTATTTGAGTTTCTTTTATTTCTTGCGCAAATTTACAAAAAAACCGGTATCTATATTCACATACAGGTACCGGCGAAAAAAGGTATTATTAAAAATTTGTATCAAGCATCAATATTAGCGTAATGGGCGTTCTGCTCGATGAATATGCGTCGAGGCTCTACGTCATCGCCCATCAACATAGAGAAGATTTCGTCGGCCTGTGCTGCATTTTCTATGCTTACCTGCTTGAGCAGACGCGTCTGTGGATCCATTGTTGTCTCCCAAAGTTGCTCTGGATTCATTTCACCAAGACCTTTATATCTCTGTGTATGTATTCCTGTTTCGGTTCCGTCGCCGTACTTGTCCATGAACTTCTGACGCTGTACTTCGTCATAGCAGTATTCGCTTACCTTGCCCTTTGTACACTTGTAGAGAGGCGGTGTAGCAAGGTAGAGGTGTCCCTGCTGTATGAGTTCTGGCATGTAGCGATAGAAGAGTGTCATGATGAGTGTATCGATGTGTCGTCCATCGACATCGGCATCGGTCATGATTATTATCTTGTCGTAGCGAAGTTTTTCGATGTTTGCAGCCTTGTCATCGCCTTCAATACCAAAGCGCACACCAATACTCTGAATGATGTTCATGATTGACTCGCTGTCGAAGACTTTATGACGGAGTACTTTCTCCACGTTGAGAATCTTTCCACGCAAAGGAAGTATTGCCTGGAACTCACGGTCACGACCTTGCTTTGCACTTCCACCTGCCGAGTCACCCTCGACGAGGAAGATTTCGCATGACTTAGGATCTTTATTTGAACAGTCGGCAAGTTTACCAGGGAGTCCGCCACCTGTCATTGGATTCTTTCGGAGCACACTCTCACGAGCCTTACGTGCTGCGATACGAGCTTGTGCTGCAAGTACAACCTTATCAACTATGAGCTTTGCTTCCTTTGGATGTTCCTCAAGATAGTTCTGCAGAGCTTCGCCAACAGCTTGCTGTACAGCACCTGCAACCTCTGAGTTACCAAGTTTAGTCTTTGTCTGACCTTCAAACTGAGGTTCAGCAACCTTGATTGAAATAACTGCCGTAAGACCTTCGCGGAAGTCTTCGCCTGATATTTCAATCTTCGACTTCTCAAGGTTCTTTGATATCTGTGGGTCATTGTCAGCATACTTCTTGAGTGTGCGTGTCAATGCCATACGGAAGCCCTGAAGGTGCGTACCACCTTCTATTGTGTTGATGTTATTTACGTAAGAATGGATGTTCTCACGGTCTTCAGTGTTATACATCACAGCCACCTCGATAGGTGTGCCTTGCTTCTCGGTTTTGAGATAGATAACATCGTCGAAGAGATGCGTGCGGTGACGGTCGATGAAGCGCACAAACTCCTTCAAGCCTTCGCTTGAGAAATATGTGTTAGTCTTTGTCTTGCCCTCGTCATCTTTGCGAAGGTCGTTAAGAGTTATCTTCAATCCCGCATTAAGGTAAGCGAGTTCACGCATACGTGCAGCAAGGATTTCATATTTGTATTCAGTTGTCGTGAAGACTGTACCGTCTGGCCAGAACTGCTGACGAGTACCACGCTTGTCGGTCTCGCCTACCACCTTTACTGGGTAGAGAGGCTTTCCCTTCTCGTATTCCTGCTGATAGATTTTGCCATCGCGGAACACTTGTGATAGCATGTGAGTTGAAAGTGCATTTACACAACTAACACCAACACCATGCAATCCACCAGAGACCTTATATGAGCCCTTATCGAACTTACCACCAGCATGCAGCACTGTCATTACTACTTCAAGCGCAGACTTATGCTCTTTCTTATGTTCATCGACAGGGATACCACGTCCGTTATCAAGAACTGATATCGAACCGTCTTCTTCTATAGTAACTTCTATCTCTGTGCAATATCCAGCCAAAGCCTCGTCAATCGAGTTGTCAACGGTTTCATAAACCAGATGGTGCAGACCTTTCTCGGAAATGTCGCCAATATACATTGCAGGGCGTTTCCTTACTGCCTCAAGTCCTTCGAGGACTTGGATATTACTCGCTGAGTAGTTTTCGCTGTTCTTAATCTCTTCAGACATAAATATTCGTTTCTTTAATGTGGGAATGTCGTAATTATTGTTCCCTTTTATAGTCTTTTATTTAACCATGCAAAGGTAATATTTTTTTTTGAAATAAACGAATATTTTAAGACTAAAAAACAAAATAAGCCAAAGTTTTTTATGTATGTTGCCACTGCAAAATGATGAGTGGCTATCTATTTAGTGCGTTTGTTACGTGTTGCCTTATTTGGATTTTTAGGAAACCAACCTTTTTCCACCCGTTTTTCCTGCTCGAACAGTTCAAGGATAGACCAATAGCAACTGAATCCAGCCACTCCCAGTATAGTGGATAGCACTATTCCAGATACAAGAAGAGATGCGATACAGAACATCGTTCCTGCCACAGCAAACATCCACCAACATTCTTTTCCGAGATAGTACTCTGCTTTAATCACTATAGGGTGAAACACACCGATTAACAGAAACGATGAGATTCCTAATATAACTCCTGACCAATTCATCTATGTTTTGCTTTTTTTGTAAACGTCCACGTCTTTTTTCAAGTTGAATACACGCATGAAGAAACAACAAACGACGCCGATACTAAAATTGAGTATGGCATAACTATAAGCGAGTGTAGGACGACGTTCTACATAAACAGCCAATCTACTTCACTGCTGCCGCCGTTTATCTTTGCATCGCGTGGAATGAGCTCAGACGATGTGAATCCTGCTACCATAATGATTCCCCGTGGCAGGTTGATAGTATGATGACCTGCTGGGAACTGGTAAGCATGTATGTTTGCTATTGGCATCTGCGTTGCCGAAATGGCATTGGTTATCACAGGCTCTGCCTGCCCATACTCATTTCCTGTTGCATCGGTTTCAAGTTTTGGCGGTGAAGCAAACTTGTTTTGGTCATCTACGTAGAAGCCCACAAGCATCTTCACTGGTTCTTTTGCCTCAAATTCCACCTTAACGCCCTTTTCGCGTGCGACGTCGCGATTGAGTAGCAAGGCTTGCATATCTGACAGTTCAGGCGCAACGGAATCAAGCATTTCTGGGCGTTGTTCAAACAAGCGCACGCCTCTCTTCAGCGGTACGAGCTTATGACTCAAAACTGTTACGTCAGCAGGCTTGGCAACTGTTATTTTCTGTGGCGTTGCGTCTGAGTCGGCATTTGATAGTGCTGCGATGTTCTTCTTCAAACTGTTGAGTTCGCCTTCATATACTGGCAACATTTCTTCCCAAGTCTTGAACTTACCGCCATCGCCACCAACAGGGATTCTGCGCTGCGAAGTCTGCATTGAGTTAGCATAGAGATAGGTGTCTTTCGTGAGGTTAACGAGTACGCGCCACGATGCATTGCTTTCTTCCAACAAAGGAACTGCCTTTGTCAGATAGTTTACATCCTTTGTCCATTTGTAGTTCAGCACCTGCTCTGCGGCAAGCACCTTGCTGCGGAATGCTTTGGCAAACTGCTGATAGCATCTCATGTCGTTCATCAATCGCGCAAATTCTTCCTTGTTTTTGGTGATGCCACGCTCGGCGCGAGTGATTGCCTCAACCGACTTATTGCCATGTTCTACACACTGATTTACTATATCCAATGGCTGTTCTCCATTGTGCTGCTGGTTCTTCCAGTTCTTTTCAACGTATTCTATCAGTTTCTCTCCCTCCGGACCGCAACTTTCATAGAAGCCTGGATATATGGTGTATTTATAAGGATTGACTAATTCTGTCATCTTCATACCGATAAGAAGCGTCTGGCGGTTGCCTTCAGTGATACCAAAACGACGTATCAACTTTGGTGCAATCTCCCCACTTTCATTGTAGGCCAATGCTATATTTTTTGCGGTTTCACCGTCACATCCGTAGAATTCCTCTAATTGTTTTTCCCAGTATTTGCTCTCATATTCGCTGCTTCCAACGGTCTGTTCATTCTTCCATGAATATCTACCCCACGCAGCATACCACATCCAGTCGCGGTCAATTTGTGAAAGCCTACCGTTCTCGCCAATCTTATCAGCCGAATAAGGCCAATCCCAGTATGATGCCTGTGGGTAGAGATGAAGTCCGTTAGCGTGATGCACATTATGCATTGCCCCTACAGTCTTTTGCACGAAAAGCGGCGAACCCCATCGCCACGGCTCAAGGTTTGCAAGGATATGCACGTTGCTGATATGCACAGGCGCCGCAGCCGCAAGCTGACGATGCGTCTCTGCCCACGGACCGCGTGGCTCGTAAGTGGTAAGACTCTCGCCTGTGTATTTCGACATTGTGTAGATGTTCTTATACAGAGGAAGCGAAGCAGCCAGCACCTTCGGGCCGTCTGTATCGTGAGCACGAAGTATGATTGGCGGTTCGTCGGTGCGGTTTGATGCCTTCAGACCATCTTTGATTGCTGGTATTATCGTCTCTGTCATCCACTTTATATCGGTATCGATACCGCTCATAGCCTCGCCAAGACAGATGAGAAGCCCCACGTTAGGATACTTTTCAATAAATGCCGCGATGCTCTTTCTTGTATAGTCGGCAATGAGTGGTGTAATAGGACGGTTGCGATCCTGCGTCTTGATGCCATAATGGTCGGCAAAAGGTTTCGACACAATGATATTATAGAACATCTGTATCACCATGATTCCTCGGCGACTTGCTTCGGTTGTGATGAACGAAAACATCTCTTGGTTCTTATCCATCGTTGCATCATCTACCTCAGGTGCAAACGGATAGTCCTTCAACTTAACCAATGACGCAAACGGATGACCGTTCCAAAGATAGACAGCATTGAAGTTATCTGCAGCGAGCATATCGAGGTATTTTATCCACATTGCCTTATCGTAGAACCACGGGAAGTTCTCTGGCGTGTAAGGGTACTCATAAACCTTGTGCCCTGGCAGATACGTAGTCTTTTGCAGACCGAGGCACGTGCCCCTCAGTTTCATACCTGGAGTCTCGGCTATAGTCTCGTCAATCTGCACATTACCATTGATTGTGTAGTATTCTTTCAGTCTGTTTGCGCCATAGATACAACCATTGCCGTCGTTGCCGGTGATGGTTATCTTCTTGCCTTTTCGTGTAATGACAAATGACTCTGCCGTGCCTTTGTCCTTGATTTCGATGACGATATTCGCAGGAATCGTACCTACAATTGTCGAGGCATATTCCGTCTGTGGGTTCTTTGTCTTCAGTGTTACCTTTGCATTTACAGCCGTTGCACCAATGAACAAAGCCGTAAGGAGAATTAAATTTTTCATAATTTTATTATAGTTTCAGTTTTAGGCTTGATGTTTATTTCCTTATTATATATATAAAGCGTGCCGTTTCCGCCGTCGCTATAGACAGACACCTCATCTTTGCTGACCCGCACGTGAATCTTTCCGAAAGGTGTAGGCACGTCGCCTTCCATCCATTCCAGACCTCCGAGCACTGGTCTTACTTCGTATTCCTCGAAGCCTGGCTTTGTAGGTCGCACGCCTAAATAGTATTTTCCAAGCAGATAGACAGGGCTGGCTCCCCATGCATGGCAGAGGCTTTTGCCGTAAGGACGACCATACATGGCAAGATGCTGCGTGCCACTCTCGCTTGGTATGTATTTCTCCCAGAACGAAGTCGCGCCTTCATCGAGCATTCCGCCCCAATATGATTTCATCTCTCTGAGCACATCGTCTTGCATACCCATAAGGCATAGGGCTTCAAGTTCATAGAAACGCATGTAAGGAGTCGTGATGGCTTCTACCTCTGGATTGAGCATCACGTGGTCGAGTATTTCTTTCTTCCTCGCTTCGTCGGCATAGCCATAAATGATGGCAAACATATTCGGGAACTTCGTCACCATCGTGTTTATCTGTCCGTCTTCCAAGTTGTGGAGGAAAGCATGGCGCGCGCTGTCCCAGAAAGTTTCTGTAAACGTAGCCTTTAATTTTCCTGCAAGTTCGTTGTATTGATTTGCTTCGATGCTTTTGCTGCAGAGGTTTGCGCATAGTGCCATCGTTTCAAGCGACTTGCAGAAAAGTATCTGCTCGAAACACATCACCCCACGTTTGTGCATCGGGAAATCAACCCAATCCACGAAAATCCAGTCATCGGGCTGTCCTTCTGCCATGCCATTTTCGTCGGTTCTACCGAGACAATACGCCATCAGCGTCTTCATCTTCGGGTACATTTCTTCCACGAAAGCCTTATCGCCGCTGTAGAGGTAGAAGTCGTAGATGCCGTTGAACCAATAGAACGTGTAGTCCATTATCGTGTTGATGTGTGCCGTGACAGGGTCTTTGCCACGAAGCAGACGAATTGTGCGCTTCACGCAATCGCTATCGAAGAAGAGGTAATAGTTCATCAGGAAGCTCTGCACAGCGTCTCCACTCCACACCCAACGGTCGCGCTTGATGCCGTCCATAAAGAATTCACGCGTGGTCAGTTGAAGTGTGTAGGCACCTACATCCCATATTTTGTTCAACTGTTCGTCGTTGCAACGGAAAGTTCCCCTATATTCGAGCGGCAGATATTCGTATTGCATCGAGAGGTTTCCCACTTTCACGCTGCCACTTGTTATGATATTCACATAACGGAAAGCCTTTGAGAACGCCAAAGTGTAATTAAATTCACTCTCTGCCTCGCGCTTCACTTTTTCCGCAAGATTGTGTCCGAGGTCGATAGTTTCCCAATTTTCTGCGGTTTCACCGATAGATATCTTATCGAGCGTCTCACAGAAATCTTCGTCCAACGCCTCTTCCCGACTCTCGCCGTAGCAGATTGTAATCTCACCCTCACCGCTTATTCCTTCCAAATTCAGATAGCCCATCGTCTCTCGGCCAAAGTCGTAGAGACCCTGCTCCACAGATACCGCTGACTGAGGTTTTCGTTCAAGACTGAACTTTGAAGGCGGACAATCGGGGCTATCGAACTTCCAACTTGCAGCAGGCACATAGACACCTGAACCGTGGGCTACGCCATTCTCATCAATCCAGATTTTATCTTCGAACGTAGCGAGCCACGAAGAGTCGCTGACAATGGTCGTTCCACGAACGAAAAGTAACGGTGGAATCGGCTGATTTACCACTTTTATGTTTATTGCGTGACAGCCTTTCGGCACCGTAACTTTGCGTGGCATGCCAAAGACTTTCACTCCGTCGATGGCGACGTTATAGTCACCCTCGGCGAAGACCTCGATGGTTTCGTCGTCGGTAAGGCTTACTTTGGTGCTGAATTCAACCATAGGATAATGGCTATCCTGCTTCCAGAACGTCGGCGACATGGCTCCACGTTCGCTGCGGAGGTTGTTAAACCTATTTCCAAGCCACATTTCAAAGTCGCCAGGATACCAAATCCATTTCGCTTGCTTCATAAGTACGATTGTTTTAGTGTGTCACAATTTTTTGCCACGACAAAGTTAGTGCAAGTTGACCGAAATACAAAATAAAAGATGCAGTTTTTTATTATTTATTGAACATTTGTACATTGTACATGGTAAATTGTACATGACATTACACCTTATTTATAATACGCGCACGCACACGCGCGCACGCGTGATGAGCAGATTCGATGGAAATGTCCTACAAAATCAGAAAAACTTTTGGTTGAACGTATAGAAATCTTGCTGACTTCACACGGCATACCCAGACAACATTCTGCGCTAAATTTGGCCTTTCACACCTTAGATGTTTCGCTTGTCACACCTTAGGTGTTCAATGGGGTAACACCTTAGGAGTGAACGCGTTTACACCTGAGGTGTGAAGGGCTAAGAAAAGCATTAAGTATGCTTTGACAGACGGATCCGTGGGTCTGCGGCTTCTTTTGCAAGGAAAATTCACTTTCCGCTACAAATATGAGCATTTCTTCCGCAAAAATCCTATGTTTCGCCCAAAAAGTTTCGCCATACGCCCCACTTCAAGGCATAATATGCGCGAGAAACTTTTATAAATAATGTAAAAAACGTGAAGATAGATTGCTGTTTAAGTAATAATTTTGTAATTTTGTGGCGTTAAACAAAAAACATCTACATGAAGATAGCACTGATAGGCTACGGCAAGATGGGGCGCATGATTGAGCAGATTGCCTTGCAAAGAGGCCACGAGATAGTGTGCAAGATAGACATCGACAACCAGCAGGACTTCGACAGCGAAGCGTTCTGCTCGGCCGACGTAGCCATTGAATTCACCAATCCAAAGGTGGCGTACGACAATTATCTGAAGGCTTTTAGCCACAACGTGAAGGTTGTGTCGGGCTCTACAGGATGGTTGAAGGAGCATGGCGATGATGTCAAACGACTCTGCACAGAAGGCGGTCAGACGCTGTTCTGGGCAAGTAATTTCAGTGTCGGTGTGGCTATTTTCAGTGCCGTGAACAAATACCTCGCACGGATAATGAACAGATTTGAGGCTTACGACGTGAAGATGGAAGAGACGCATCACGTGCACAAACTCGACGCGCCAAGCGGAACTGCCATCACACTTGCGGAGGATATCATCGCCAACATAGACAGAAAGGACGAATGGATTCTCACAAATACAGCTAATAACACGCCTGACGACAGCCAGTTGCCGATAACATCAATCCGCGAAGGCGAGGTGCCTGGCATACACACTGTGACTTACGACAGCGAGGCTGACATGATTCGCATTACCCACGATGCACATTCGCGCAAGGGGTTTGCGCTTGGTGCAGTGCTCGCAGCCGAATACACTCTAACCCACAATGGGCTGCTAACGACGTCGGACTTATTTAAGTTTTGAGATTAGTTTAGGTGTGATAGTGTTCGTCTTGACCCCAATAGGGGTCATACATTGGTAACCGCAGGTCTACGACCTGCGGAGAAAACCATCCACTCCCACATCGACCCCATGGGGTCGCATATCATAGTGCCACCCAAATATAGTACGACCCCTTGGGGTCGATGATGTGGAAGGGTGCGAAATCTGCAGGTCTTCGACCCGCAGTTACCCATAGTCAGACCTCTTTGAGGTCTCGAAGGAATGTATTTAATCCAATAAAAAAAATAATAAACAAATAACAAAAAACGATATGGAAGATTTAGAGAAAAAGAAACTGAATATGACGGTGCAATGGACAAAACTCATCATTGTCTTAGTATTATATTTGCTGTTCCTTTATTGGATTAACGGATGGTGGGGACTTGTTATCGTTCCGTTCATTTTCGACGCATACATAACAAAGAAGATTCGTTGGACTTGGTGGAAGGACGCTGAGGCTCCGATACGCTTCGTAATGAGTTGGATTGACGCCATTGTGTTCGCTCTCGTGGCAGTTTATTTCGTCAACCTCTACTTCTTCCAGAACTACGAAATTCCTTCTTCTTCGCTCGAAAAGTCGTTGCTTACAGGTGATTATCTCTTTGTGAGCAAGGCGAGCTACGGTCCTCGTAAGCCTATGACGCCGCTCACAATGCCGCTGACTCAGCACACGCTTCCTGTCACTGGCACAAAGAGTTACATCGAGTGGCCTCAGTGGAAGTATGAGCGCGTGAAGGGACTTGGCAAGGTGGAACTCAACGATATTGTTGTGTTCAACTATCCTGCAGGCGACTCACTGCTTGAAAGTCCGAAGTATCAGGCTGCCGATTACTATCAGCTTTGCTACAATTTCGGCTACCAGATAATGCAGACTAACCCCGATGCAATCGACTCAACTGAACTGCGCAGTTTCTACGAAGAAGTGTATGCGCTCGGTAGAGACTACATAAAGAAAAATCCCGATGAATTCGGCCAAATCATCACTCGACCAGTTGACAGAAGGGAGAATTACGTGAAGCGTTGCGTCGGACTTCCAGGACAGACTCTTGAGATAAAAGACCACATCGTATATCTCGATGGCAAGGCAAACAAGGAGCCAGACAATGTGCAGTATTCTTATAAGGTAAAACTGAAGCAGAACCTTCCTGACGACGTGATGCAGCAACTCGGAATCACGCTCGAAGACTTGACAAGCCTGAACCAAAACGGATTTATGCCTATGACAAAGGCAACGGTTAAGGCTCTCGAGGCAAGGAAAGACCTTGTTGATAGTATTTCATACAACTCTGAATGCTACTATGGCGAAGTATATCCACTCAATGCCCGCACCCATTGGACGCGCGACAACTATGGTCCTGTATGGATACCTAAGAAGGGCGAGAGCATCACGCTGACTATGGATAACCTTCCAATCTATGAGCGTCCTATAAGGATTTACGAAGGCAACGACCTCAAGGTTGTCGGCGATAAGATTCTCATCAACGGCAAGGAAGCAAAGTCTTACACGTTTAAGATGGACTACTACTGGATGATGGGCGATAACCGCCACAACTCAGCCGACTCACGTTACTGGGGCTTTGTGCCTGAGGACCACATCGTAGGCAAGCCTATCTTCATCTGGCTTTCAATAGACCCAGACGGTCGTGGCATTCGCTGGAACCGTATGTTCCGTTGGGTAGATAATATTAAGTAAAAGGAGTTCTATAATCTATAGAATAACTTGAACGTCTTGAAACCTTCTTCGTCACATATAATCCTTCCAACAGCATATTTCGCCCCGATTCAATATTATAAGGTATTGAATTCGGGCTGTGAAGTATGGATTGAGCAATACGAAAACTACCAGAAGCAAAGCATTCGCACACGCTGCGAGATTGCCACGTCGCAGGGAAAGCAAACGCTCTCAATACCTGTCGAGGGAAGTCACGGACAGAAATGCCAGATGAAAGACGTACGTATCAGCGACCACGGCAATTGGCGGCATCTGCATTGGAATGCCCTTGTCACGGCTTATCATGAGTCGCCATTCTTCGAATATTACGAAGACGACTTGCGACCTTTCTTTGAAAAGAAATGGACTTTCCTCCTTGACTTCAACAATGAGATAAACGCAAAAATATGCGAACTCACCGACATATTTCCTTCGATTCATCTTACTGAAAAGTATGAGGGTGTGTCCTTGTTGCAAGAACCAACTGAGGTGAAACCATATTATCAGGTTTATCAGCAAAAGACTGGTTTTATTCCTAACCTAAGCATACTCGACCTTTTGTTTAATATGGGCAACGAGAGTGTGCTTTACTTATAAAAACCGACAAGCATGAGAATCGTAATCCAGAGAGTTAAGCAGGCTTCTGTTACTATCGACAATGCCGTAAAGTCATGCATTGGATATGGCTATCTGATACTTGTGGGCACTTGCGAAGACGATAATGACGAGGATATAGAATGGCTTGCAAACAAGATTGTGAACCTTCGTATCATGGACGATGACGAAGGCGTAATGAACAAATCAATCCTCGACACAGGCGGTGAGATTCTTGTCGTGAGCCAGTTCACTCTCTGGGCTTCGTACAAGAAAGGCAACCGTCCTTCATATCTGCGTGCAGGTAGTCACACAATAACCGAGCCGCTTTATGAGAAGTTCTGCAACGTCCTTTCGCAGAAACTTGGCAAGGAGGTGCAGACAGGCACGTTTGGTGCAATGATGGAAGTGGCTCTCATCAACGATGGGCCTGTAACCATCTGCATGGATACAAAGAACAAAGAATAAAGGCATGTACCATTTACCATGTACAATGTACAATTATCATTTAGTCATTGTACAACACTCATATAATACTCCTAAAAATAACCTAAATGAAACAACTGCTTACACTATCTATTCTCCTTGCATGCGCTATTGTGTGCCATGCTACGCCTGAAACTATCACAGGACCTGACGGGCAACTTAAACTCAGCATCGACGTCAAAGACGGTCGTGCCGTTTATTCCGTCACATATAATAATAAGGTAATGCTACTCGACTCGCCGTTAGGATTCAAGTCGAATGAAGCCGACTTCGACTCTGGATTGGAGTTTGTTGCTGCCGAGCGAAGCGAAGTAAAAGACACCTACACTCTGCCGCAAGGCAAGCGCAACAAAGTGGAATATGTTGCAAACCAGATAACATATAAGGTGAAGAATAACAAGGGACTGACCATCAACATCGTCTTTCAGGTCAGCAACAACGACATAGCCTTCCGCTATGAACTTCCGAAGTTCAACAACCGCGCAAGCATAAGAATCTTCAACGAAGAGACAGGCTTCCGCTTCCCTGAAAGCACCACCACGTTCCTTACTCCGCAAAGCCATGCCATGATAGGATGGCAGCGTTCAAAACCAAGCTACGAGGAGAACTACAGTTACGACGCACCTATGACCGAGCGCTCTGGCTATGGTCATGGCTACACATTCCCTTGCCTATACAAGATTGGCGAAGATGGTTGGGTGCTTGTTAGCGAGACTGGCGTTGACAGTCGCTATTGCGCAAGTCGCCTGAGTGATTGCAAAGAAGGAAACCTTTATACCGTCGAGTTCCCTATGCCAGAAGAAAACAATGGCAATGGAACTGTTGAACCTGCATTCTCCCTGCCAGGAGCAACGCCGTGGCGCACTATCACCGTCGGCAGCACACTCAAGCCAATCGTAGAGACCACTGCTTCGTGGAACACAGTAAAGCCTTACTATGAGGCAGAGACGCAATATAAATATGTAAAGAGCACGTGGAGTTGGATTGTTTGGCAGGATGCAAGCATGAACTGGAACGACCAGGTTGCTTATATCAACCTTGCAAGCACACTCGGTTATCAGTATATCCTCATCGATGCAGGCTGGGACAAAGAGATTGGCTACGACAAGATGGAAAAACTTGTAAAGCTTGCCAAGTCGAAAAGTGTCGAAGTCTTTCTTTGGTGGAGCAGTTCAGGCTACTGGAACGATATTTTCCAGTCGCCAATCAACTGCATGGACAACTCTATCGTGAGGAAGAAGTCTATGCGCTGGATGAAGAAAATTGGCATAAAAGGCATCAAGGTTGACTTCTGGGGAGGTGATAAACAAGAGACTATGCGTATGTACGAGGAAGTGCTTAGCGATGCAAACGACAACGAACTCATGGTCATCTTCCACGGCTGCACAATCCCTCGCGGATGGGAGAGGATGTACCCGAACTATGTGGGAAGCGAAGCTGTACTGGCATCTGAGAACATGGTTTTCAGTCAAGGTTTCTGCGACATCGAAGCACAAAACACCGCCACACATCCATTCATCCGCAACGCAATAGGCTGCATGGAATGGGGAGGCTCGTTCCTCAATCGAAGAATAGGCAGAGGCAATACGAGGGGCAACGTGAGAAAGACCACCGACTGCCACGAACTCGCACAAGCAGTGTTGTTCCAGAATCCGATACAAAACTTCGCCCTTACGCCTGAAAACCTCCGTCCGTTTGATGAAGGAGGTGCACCGGAAGTCAGCATTGATTTTATGAAGAACGTGCCAACGACTTGGTGCGAAACAAAATTCATTGCTGGATATCCAGGCAAGTATGTTGTTCTGGCTCGTCAAGACATGAATGGCAAGTGGTACATTGCAGGCAACAATGCCGAGAAGGCAACAAAGGAGATGGTGCTCGACCTCAGTGGTGTGCTTTCAAAAGGCGATGTAGTCACACTCTACAGCGACGACAAAGCTCGCGAGCCACACAAGAACGAAATGAAAATCAAAGATCCACGTAAGGTAAAACTTACCGTCCTTTCAGATGGTGGTTTCGTCATCGTCAAATAAACCATCAAAACTATCGAAATATCGAATCATCGAAGTATCGACAAATTTAATTTGCATTTTATTTGGAAGTTAATTCCTTTTTGAGTAAATTTGCACACCATAACCAAAAACTTAATTTATTAATCAATTATGAAAAAGAGTTTATTATTCACTATTTGCTGTATTGCCGGCATGCAGTTTGCGCATGCGCAGTATCCACAGATTGACCCTTCTGCACAGAAAATAGACATCGAGGCTGCACGTGCACGCGCTATGCACTCAGATTCTGTATGGCAGGAGGCTGTGAAAGTCATTGAACAGGAAGCTAAAGAGGGACGCCCTTACATTCCGTGGGCATCACGTCCTTACGACCTTCCACAGGCAAAGATACCTTCTTTCCCGGGTGCTGAAGGCGGCGGTATGTTTACATTCGGTGGACGTGGCGGTAAGGTGCTTACTGTCACAAACCTCAACGACGACGGTCCTGGCTCATTCCGCTGGGCATGCGAACAGGGCGGTGCACGTATCGTTGTGTTCAACGTGGCTGGTGTCATCCGTCTCAAGAGCCCACTTTCAGTCCGCGCTCCTTATATCACTATAGCAGGCCAGACGGCTCCTGGCGATGGTGTATGCATCGCAGGCGAGTCTTTCTGGGTTGATACTCACGACGTAATCATGCGCCACATGCGTTTCCGCCGTGGTGAGACTAACGTGCTTCGCCGCGACGACAGCTTTGGTGGAAACCCTGTTGGTAACATCATGATAGACCACTGCTCATGCGAATGGGGACTCGACGAGAACATCTCGTTCTATCGTCACATGTACGACCCAGGCGACGGAAGCAAGGCAAGGAAGTCTCCTACAGTCAACGTGACTATCCAGAACACCATTTCAGCAAAGGCTCTCGACACATGGAACCACTCGTTCGGTAGCACTCTCGGCGGCGAGAACTGCTCATTCATGCGCAACCTTTGGGCTGACAACACAGGCCGTAACCCTTCTGTAGGCTGGAACGGAGTGTTCAACTTTGTGAACAACGTATTGTATAACTGGGTTCATCGTTCGGTTGACGGCGGCGACTACACAGCCATGTTCAACATGATCAACAACTACTACAAGCCAGGTCCGCTCACCGACGTAAACTCAAACATAGGTCATCGCATCCTCAAGCCAGAGGCTGGTCGCAGCAAGTTGCCATACAAGCAGTATGGTCGCGTATATGCTAACGGCAACATCGTTGAGGGCAACGAAAAGGTGACAAACGATAACTGGGCAGGTGGTATTCAGGTTGAGACAGCTCCTGACTGCGGCGAATACGAGCCATTCATGCGCTCAAACGAGCCTTTCGCAATGCCTTACCTCACCATCATGCCAGCACAGGAAGCTTACAACTACGTAGTTGACAACGCTGGTGCATTGTTCCCTAAGCGCGACATCATCGACGAGCGCGTCATCAACGAAGTTAAGACTGGCGAGGTTTATTACGTAAAAGAACTACCACAGGACAACCCTTACGGCGACATGACAGGCTTGTCAAAGAAGTCGCAGAACGAAGAAGGACTCTTCCGCTATCGCCGTCTGCCAAAAGACTCATACAAGCAGGGCATCATCACCGACCCACGTCAGATGGGTGGTTATCCTGAATACAAGGGCAAACCTTACAAGGATTCCGACATGGACGGAATGCCTGACAAGTGGGAGAAAGCCAATGGCCTCAACCCTAACGACCCTTCAGATGCTAACCAGGACTGCACAGGCGATGGTTACACAAACATTGAAAAGTACATCAACGGCATAAGCACAAAGGAAAAGGTTGATTGGACCGACCTCCGCAACAACCACGACACACTGACCCAGCCGCTGATGAAATAAGCAGGAATAACACAAGAGCAAACTGCTCTTTTCCTCGAATAATCAACGAATTAAAGAGTCCAGTCTCTCTCGCGAGCGACTGGGCTTTTTGATTTTTACGAATAGACACTTGTCGGTCGTTAAAAAGTCAGCCTTTTGTGAGGTATGATTGTGCCGTCATTTATCCCTAACCAACCATCAAAGTAGTATAGTGCGCCCCGCTGGGAATTACTAAAGTTCGACCTCTCT
>JAUNQM010000221.1 GCA_030536165.1 Prevotellaceae bacterium
AAAAAGTGCCGTAGGCACGAAATACCATAGCCGAGGGCATAAGCCCTCGCGTTATTAGGCATGCCATCAATAAAGCCCAGTATGGGCGACAGAACTGCTTGTGGTTGAGTTCTGCCGTGCCTACGGCACTACTGGCCGTTTTATGAGATATGGCTGACGCCCTATCCTGTG
Source organism: Prevotellaceae bacterium (assembly GCA_030536165.1). Lineage (GTDB taxonomy): Bacteria > Bacteroidota > Bacteroidia > Bacteroidales > Bacteroidaceae > Prevotella. The sequence continues at coordinate 172 of JAUNQM010000221.1, forward strand.
CAATTTCGTCCCTACGGGACTTTTTCAGTACCCTTATATTATGGCTGATGCTTGGGTTAAAAGCGACAGCAGGACTTACTGTTCAAGCTCTGCCTTCAGCACTGCTTTCTCCTTGCGTATGATGCCCCAGAGATTGCCTTTCTTGTCGCGTGCAATGCCCTGCCCATCAAACGGGATCGTGGCTGTGCCTATCCAGTTGAGCGTCATGCCTTGCTCTGGCAGACGGAGCATATACAGTTTGCCTGCCCCGTGGCCTGTGCAGTAGAATACGTCATCGACGAGGATTCCGCCTGAAAGACTCGTTGGTCGAACGTCCTCTATTAGGTCTGCTGGCACAATCCATGCCTGTTGGCGACGCCATTTCTTGTCGAACTTCACGAGCTGCGACCATGATGCGTCTTTGCCTGGTTCGCCTCCGCTCTTGTCGTAGTGGGCGAAGAAGACGTACCAGCATTTCTTCCCAGGCACAACCCATGTGCATGAGCCGATGTTGCGACCGAGGCTGATGGTCTCGATATGCTTCATTGTCCGAGTGTCGAACACTTCGATAGAACTTGCCATTGGCACCTTCGGATAGTTTGAGTGTGCACAATAAAGCTTATGCCCAATCACGATGCCGCTGTTGATGTGGCGGATGATGTCTTTGTTTGGTTGGCTCCACGTGGTGATTGAATCACCGTCTTGTGTGAACTTACTTATGTGGTTGTTTTGTATGGTATATACATACTTGTCGTCAACGGCAACGGCTTGGTTGGCATACTTTGCATGGAAGCGTTTCACCTCCTTGTACTTTGGTTGTGCGTTGCATGTCAGTCCACACAGCAGCCCGACAGCGATAGTGAGTAAGATTTGCTTTTTCATGTATTTTGCAGTTATTGGTTTCTTTATGAAATTATAGATTTGCTCGAATATTTAGATTAGCTGCAAAACTAATCTCCTATTCGGTAAATGCCAGCCCATCCTCCGCCAGGAGCAAGGGCGATGGTAATTGTTTTTTTCCCTTCGTCATCCTGAACTTGATTCAGGACCTCCTTCTTGGCGTTAGGTATTGTTGATATGCAGTAGTCCTCTGCCACATGACTTGCGTTTATGCCATCGGCGAATATCTGGATTGACTTTGCTTGCACAGGAAGTTGAATGTCAATCTTGCGAGCTTTCCAGTTGTTCAATGCGCCTATATACCATGTGTCGCCCTTCCTGCGTGCAATGACTATGTATTCGCCTATCTTGCCATCTATCACACGCGTTTCGTCGAAGGTTGTAGGTATCTGGGCGATGAACTTCGTGGTCTCATCCTCCTTTATATATAAGGAAGGGGAGTCGGCAAGCATGTTGAAAGGTGCTTCGAACACCACGTATTCTGCAACCTGATGTGCACGCGTTCCCTGGCTCATAGGGTTTTTCTTGTTCGGGTAGTACATGCCTTTGACCGTATTGCGCATAGCACCAGGGGTATAGTCCATCGGTCCTGCAACCATTCGGGTGAAAGGCAGTGTAACGTCGTGAGCCACCATGTCGAGTTCTGGCTTTGACCAACGCAGTTGTTCCAGACCGAACACGGCTTCATAGTTGAGCACGTTAGGGTAGGTGCGTTGCAGTCCTGAAGGCTTCGAACATCCGTGGAAGTCAATCATCATCTTGTTTCTTGCGCATACGTCTGCCATGCGCCACATCTCTGCCATCATCGGTTGGTCGTCGCGGTCGAAGAAGTCTATCTTAAAACCTTTCACTCCCATTGCAGCATAATGGCTTGCTGCACGCTCCAAGTCTCGGTCGAGAGAGAGAAAACCTGTCCACAGCCACACGCCGATTCCCTTTGACTTAGCGTAACTGAGAATTTCTTTGAGGTCAAGTTCTGGCACGACGTCGAAGATGTCTGTTGTCGTTTTGCTGAACCATCCTTCATCGATGAGTATGTATTCTAAGCCGTACCTTGCAGCAAAGTCAATGAAATATTTATATGTCTGTGTGTTGAATCCTGCTTTGAAGTCGATGCCAAACAGCGTGGAGTTGTTCCACCAGTCCCATGAGGTCTTGCCTGGACGTATCCAGCTCATATCGTTTATCTGATTCTTTGTGGCAAGGCGATAGACCATGTCGCTTTCAGGCAATCGACACTCATTCTCCGCAATAATGAATATTCTCCACGGAAAACTCCGCTCGCCACTCACTTTTGCAATATAGTCTGCACGCTTCTTTACCAGTTTCTCCACGTTTCCGTGTCCTCCGACTTCAGTCTCGATTGGGTATGCAGCAAACTTTGAATGCAAGCCGTGCCCGTCATTTACAAGGTACATGCCTGGATAGTCGTTGATGTCGGACTCTGCAATACACAGTTTCTCGCCATGATTGAGATTGACAACAAACGGATTTATCATCAGCTTTCCTTTTGTGGCTTCTGAAATCTTCATGCACGAATACTGACTTTGATGGTCGGTCCACAACTGTTCTTCCACGGTCATATCTTCCTTCTTCGTGCGGCTTGGAGCGTAAGGCACCCATGCGGTGAAGTCTTCAGGTAGCGTGATTTCTTCTGTTTCATCAACCACGTTGAAGTCTTCTTTCGTCTTGCTGATGAAGCGATATGCCAGTCCTTCGTCATACATGCGGAACTCGATGCCGAATTGTTTGAACCACAGTTTCAGCATACGATAGTCATCGCTTACGCTTGATTTTTTGTAGAACGGCGATGCAATCTGCTCATGCACTTCACGCTTTTCGGTAGAAAGGAGTTTGCTTTGACTGCCCCAGATGCCGAGAGTCGTGTGCATTGCTATGCTGGCACGACTGACGACAGTCTGCTTCGTGTCGCGCAGACTGAAAGAGATTTGTTTGTCGATTTGTATTTCGGCAGTGAGTTCTTTATTCAACGATGTAAGCACAAATGTCTTACTGCTTGCCGTCAATGCGACAGCGAGGACGATTATTGAAAATAAAATGCGTTTCATAAATTGTTTTGGTTCTTGTCAGTAGGAAATTGTATAGGTTAGTATTCAAAGTCGCAGACGATAGGGAAGTGGTCGGAGATGAACCTCACGCCAAACTCCTTTTCGTTATACACTTTGAAATGTTGTGGCTCAGCATTGCGATAGAAGATGTGGTCGAGCACTTTTGGTCTTGCGTCGGTCTGAACCTTGAACCCATTGAACGTGCTGCTGGCATCAGTCTGGCGAGCCATATCTCTTGCGGTTTTCATCCATTCGTAGAAAGGTCGTACTGATATGCGATGGCCATCCTGCAGGTCAAACGATGCATTCATGTCGCCTGTGACAAACACAGTTGCTTTTTCGCCGGCAATCTTCTTCATCTGCTCCACTATCAGTGCTGCACATTTCTCGCGTGCCGTGTTGTCTTCAGCGGCTTGTTTGTATGGGAAGTGTGTGGTGACGAAGTAGAACACTTTGCCCGACTCTTTGTCTTGAAGTTTCGTCCACAATGCTGCACGCAGATTGTTCTTGTCCGTTGTTTCAAACGACGGTGCTGGCTTGCTCGTGTCTTCGTTGAGCCAGAACTGCCCATGCTTTTTCATTCGGAACTTGGCGGTCTTGAAGAAAATCATTATGCGGCCTGCCTTGTTCACGTTGAATCCTTCTGGCACGATGGTTTCGATTGGAGTGTACTCTGGCAGCATTGCCTTGATGTCGTCAATCTGTTCTTCGCCGCGCGGTTCTTGCATACCAATCACGTCGGGTTGCACCTTCTGAAACATTCTCGCGCATGGCATCTTCCTTGCTGCCCAGCTGTTGTCTGCCGTGTCTTTTGGGTTATTGAACCGTATGTTGAAAGACATCACTTTCAAGTCCTCGCCCCATGTCTGGCATACAGACAACGAAAGAATCATAATGAATGCTGTGAAAATCTTGCTCATTGTTATAATATGTTTTCGCATATAGAACACTCCAGACAGCCAAATTACGTAGTCTTACGCATGAAAAATATACGTTGGTGCAAAAAATAGTTTTCATGGAAAGCGCATACCATTTCCTCATGCATCATTTGTCTTGAAATGAGTCGTCGTTACTCTTCTTTCAACACGTCGCATATACTCGAAAA
>JAUNQM010000017.1:0-3811 GCA_030536165.1 Prevotellaceae bacterium
AAAGTTTTGCAAAACTTTTTTCGAGTTAAACGGACGTGTTGAGTAAGGAGAAACGACACATGAAAAAACTAATAACGAAACAGCAGTTTTTTTTTGCTAACAAATGACACGATTACCAAAAAACTTTCGTATCTTTGCAAAAACATTGTTATGTCTCGATGCCTCAAATGATAACTTTTATCTAACGATGGCGAGAGGCTAAATACTAAACGCAAAACTATGAAAACTAAATCATTCCTAACCGTACTTTTGGCTACATCGTGCGCCATTTTACTTCATGCACAAAAGAATGTCGAGGTTGAATTCTACTCCGACTGCACCGTGCGCATACTCAAACAAGCTCCCAATCGCACACCGATGGAGGGCGACAACCTCTCACTCGTGGTCACGGCTAAGCCTTCGGATAAGGTTAAAGTGAAGAAACAACGTAAAGGCAACACCTTATTATATATGACGCCGAAACTCACAGTCAGCGTTGACGAGACATCGGGCACGGTTTCTTTCGCCGACGCAAAAGGCACGACGCTGCTCACTGAGGCAGGATTTGGCTTCGAAAATATCAACGAAGGACCAGAGAAAGGACGCTGCAAGGTAAGCCAGACATGGGCTCTCGATGCTGACGAACCTATTTATGGACTTGGCATGTTGCAGAACCGAAAGATGAATCAACGCGGTGAGAATAGGCTCATGACGCAGTCGAACACCGAAGACTATGCCAACTTTTTCCAGAGCATCAAGGGCTACGGAGTCTATTGGGACAACTATTCACCTACGCAAATCACCGACACGGACAACCGTCTGACGCTTTCATCGCAAGTGGGAACAAAGGTGGATTACTATTTCCTCTACGGCAAATCTGCCGACGGTGTGATTGCCGAAATGCGCAGCCTTACGGGAAAAGTGCCTATGCTACCGCTCTGGACGTATGGTTTCCACCAAAGCCGCGAGCGATACAAGTCGTGCAGTGAGCTCACCGAAGTGGTCGATACATACAAGAAAACGGGCGTCCCATTCGACGGAATCATACAGGATTGGCAGTATTGGGGCAGCAATTATCTGTGGAATGCGATGGAATTCAACAGCGAAGACTTCAAGGATTACAAGAAGATGATTGACCACGTGCACGATATTGGCAAGCACATAACGATTAGCATCTGGGCAAGTTTCGGTCCGCACACGAAGCCTTACAAGCAGTTAGACGACAAAGGACTACTCTACAGTTTCAGAACTTGGCCGCCAAGTGGTCTCAGTTTCTGGCCTCCAAGAATGGACTATCCGAGCGGAGTGCGCTGCTACGACCCATATTCATCGGAGGCACGCGGTATTTATTGGCAAAACCTTACCCGACTTCACAAGGCGGGCATCGACGCATGGTGGATGGACTCTACCGACCCAGACCATACGGATGCCGTTGATACTGACCTTGACGAAGTACGTCCGATAACAGACCCAAAGACAGGTAAAGACTTCTCTGCATCATGGAGATACGTGCGCAACGCATTCCCTTTGGCTACTGTCGAGGGTGTATATAACGCACAAAGGGCTGCCGACAGCACCAAGCGCGTGTTTATTCTCACTCGAAGCTACTTCGCAGGTCAGCAGCGCACTGGAGCACAGACGTGGAGCGGCGACGTTGGTTCCAACTGGGACAGTTTCCGCAAGCAAATACCTCTCTGCCTGAACTACACCCTCACGGCAAATCCGATGGTAAACACCGACCTCGGAGGATTCTTTGCAAACTCGTACAACAAGCACTGGGCAGACACTTCAGCCACACGCAACCCGCTCTATCAAGAGTTGTATGTGCGTTGGATGCAGTTCGGCACGTTCTCGTCGATGATGCGCAGCCACGGCACAGAGGTGTTCCGCGAACTTTATTTCTTTGGCAAGAAAGGCGAGCCTGTCTATGACGCACTGCTCGATGCTGTGAAACTCCGCTATCAACTGTTACCTTATATATATAGCACAAGTTGGCAAGTGAGCCGCAACAACGACTCGTTTATGCGTGCGCTCATGATGGACTTCAAAGACGATAAACTCACGTGGGACAACAACCGCGAGTTTATGTTCGGTCGTTCGTTGCTCGTTGCACCAATCGTGAAGGCTCTCTTCACGCCTGAAAACGGTTTTGAAGTTAATGGCAAACGCACTCTATTCAAGGATGACTACCATGCAGATTGGTCGGCAAAGAAGACGTATGAAGTCTATCTCCCTGCAGGGACAAAGTGGTACGACTTCTTTACAGGCGAGACATACGAAGGTGGCCAGACCGTTAATGCCGACGGCACGCTCATGCATTGCCCTGTGTTTGTAAAAGCTGGAACTATTCTTCCGCTCTGCAAACGCGACGTTGACCATGCCGACATTGCCGACTGGCAGACGCTGAACGTAAACATCTACCCAGGCTGTGACGCTTCGTTTACCCTCTACGAGGACGAAGGCGACAACTACAACTATGAGCATGGAGCATACTCTACGATAGATTTCAAGTGGAACGACCGCACCTCTACGCTCACCATTTCCCCACGCAAGGGCTCGTTCGCAGGTATGAAGTCAAACCGCACGTTCATCGTCACAAACCTCGGCAAAGAGAAAACCGTGAACTACAACGGAAAGAAAACGACGGTTAAGTTCTAACCGTTCTATATATTCTATACTTAGAACTATTGGGGCGTGTAAACATTGCACGTTTGAGATTTTTTTTGTACTTTTGTAGCGTCAAAAGGAACATTCTCAAAATGGAAGAAACAAAGAAGGTGCTTCTGGGCATGACACTTGCCGAGCTGAAGGCTTTGGTCGCAGAACTCGGCATGCCAGCATTCACAGCAAAGCAGATTGCCGAATGGATGTACGGCAAACGTGTCAGGCGCATCGAAGACATGACTAACATCTCAAAGTCAAACCGCGAGAAGCTTGAGGCGACTTACACCATAGGCTGTATGGACCCGATAGAACACGTGAAGTCGAAGGACGGCACAGTGAAATATCTCTTCCCTACAAGCAATGGCAAGTTTGTTGAGACTGTTTACATTCCCGACCACAAACGTGCAACACTATGCATCTCGTGTCAGGTTGGTTGCAAGATGAACTGCCTCTTCTGCCACACAGGAAAGCAAGGTTTCGAAGGCGACCTCACCACAGCCGACATACTCAATCAGATTTATTACTTCCCTGCATCGAAAGACGAAGAAAACGAAAAGGGAGCACTCACCAACATTGTCTATATGGGTCAAGGCGAACCATTCGACAACCTCGACAACGTGTTGCGCTCTACCGAAATACTCACTGCCGACTATGGATGGGCATGGAGTCCAAAGCGTATCACAGTCAGTTCGTGCGGACTGAAGAAGGGAATGATTCGTTTCCTCGACGAAAGCCTATGCAACCTTGCAATAAGCCTTCACTCTCCTATTCCTGAGCAGAGGGCGATGCTCATGCCTGCCGAGAAAGCATACTCCATCACCGATATGATTCGCGACCTTGAGCGCTATGACTTCTCGCATCAGCGCCGACTGTCGTTTGAATACACCGTGTTCAAGGGACTCAATGACTCGCAGATGCACGTCAAAGAGATAATAAAACTGTTGAAGAACCTTGATTGCCGCGTAAACCTTATCCGCTATCATAACATAGATAAGGAAGATGAAAGCTTTGGACTTCAAACATCCGACGAAAAACGTATGGAAGCAATGCGCGACTATCTGTCGTCTCACGGGGTATTCACTACCATACGCACTTCACGAGGCGAAGACATCTGGGCGGCATGTGGATTGCTTTCAACAGCAAAGAAAAGAAGTTGATTTACGAAACA
>JAUNQM010000017.1:3821-16387 GCA_030536165.1 Prevotellaceae bacterium
ATCGAAACGATAAACTACAAAACAACTAACATACATGAACAAAATAAGAATCGCAATTACAAAGGGCAACGCTGATGGCGTGAACTTTGATGGAATACTAAACATCGTCAAGGAAAACCAGTTGAATGACATCTGCGAACTTGTAGCCTACGAAGGTTGCGAAGCTGGCACATACGATGCACTCTTGACGCTCACTGCCGAAGAAACCACCACAATAGCAAAGGACTTCGGTAGCATCGAAGGCGCTACACCTTATATATTATATATAGGTGGTAACATCAGGGCATCGGTCATCGGAAAGAGCAACGACGACATCACTGCCGACAATATTGAGGCAAAGATTAAGATTCTGCACCGTGCCTTGAAGCGTGACATGCTCATCACAAATCCTCGCATCGCCATTCTTGCAGCAAACAACGAACCTGCAAAAGAGGAAGAAGAGACGATAAAGCCTGCAATAGAGAAACTTTTCCAAAGCAAGATTCAGTGTTTCGGGCCATACGAAGCTGTGAAGTTCTTCGAAGAAAAATACTATGAAGACTTTGACATCATACTCGCTATGAACGCCAACCAAGTGGCAACGAAGCTCCACGACAGCAATGCAAAGCCACTAATCCTCACCCTCGGATTGCCTTTCGTACATGTTGCTGCGCCTGATATAACCGAAGAAAACATTGCCGAAACACTCTGCATGATAACTGCAATGTGCCGCAATCGCCGTGCTTTCGACGAGGCATACAGCAATCCACTACCGAAGCTCTACCATGAGCAGAAGGAAGGCGAAGAGCGCCGCCCACGCTTTGCTCCACTGGATTTCATGAAGAAAGACAAAGAGTAAACTCTGATTTACGGATTTACTGAATTACAGATTTACGGATTTATTTGTCAATTTTACGATTGTGCTATTTAACCTAAAATCATTTATGACGTTGAAGAAAAGCTATTCATACTTACGCAATATCGCCATTGGGGGATTGATGATTGTGGCTCTTGCGGTCACATCTGCATGTTCTTCCAGCGACGATGACTCAAACATCATACCACAAAACAAAGGCAACAAAAACCGCAATGCGCTATTTTCGGAAGTGACAAACCTCAACTCAACGAGCGAGGCTCTTTCCGTGGCGCAACGCATGGAGATGCCTGCTCTGAAGGGTGGCGAGAACTGGTTCATGGTGTATGAAAGCTCCGAAATAGGCGTCAACTTCTGCGTGGAATGGGACACACAGAAGCGCGCCCAGCGCTGGACTGCATACCAGATGACCACGACAACCAATGTCAAGAACTGGAATAGAAACAATTGGACTGACGGAGACCCGTTCCAGCCAGACTATGACCTGCCTGTAGATTGCCGCACTGAACTGTCGGACTATCGTGGTTCGGGCTTCAACCGAGGCCATATCTGTCCGTCGGCAGACAGACTCAGTTCGAAGAAAGCAAACGAACAGACGTTCATCCTGACCAACATACAGCCGATGTACTACAATCTCAACGGCTACACGTGGGAGTACATGGAAGCAAAGGTGCGCCAATGGTCGCCGTCAGCCAAGACAGATACTATGTACGTCTGCAAGGGTGGAACCATCGACAACGGCAACTTCACGACGCATCGCAATCTCTTGATACCGAAGTATTTCTTCATGGCAATCCTTGTGAAGAACAATAAGTCGGGCAACGGAGGTTACAAGGCAATGGCGTTCTGGATTGAACATAAAGACGAAAATCAGGGCGGAGACCTGAAGAAGTTTGCCCTCTCAGTCGATGAACTCGAAGCAAAGACGGGCATCGACTTCTTCTGCAACCTGCCTGACGACATCGAAGAAGAAGTGGAAAGCAAGTACATTCCGAGCGTCTGGGGACTGGAATAGCCAAGGAAAATTCAGCGCACAAAGGCGCGGCATAAAAATATAAAGGGGAACCACGTTGTACGTATCTCGGAGGACTGTCATTGATTATCATTGCTGCACTTCTTCGAATGACCGCAAAAAAAGTTGTATCAACTTTCACTCGAAAGTTGTATCAACTTTTGGATAAAAGTTGATACAACTTTTTTCCGTATTATGCGGACAAGTGAAGTGGCGACATGCAACGAGTACATAAAATGGTAAAGAGAAATACATCATCGCTACCTCTGATTTGAATGAAGCAAGCTATATGCCTGAACTGTATTATGACGGTGAAACCGTCTCACCATATAGTAACCGACGGCTTCAGCCGTCGGGAAAAAGGACGCTTCTGCATCGACCTCGAAGGGGTCGCACAAACAATATGCAATGCCAACGGTGTGCTGCCACTTCGAGGCAGTAAGAGACAATTGGCTGCTTTCCGACGGCTGAAGCCGTCGGTTACTATTTACTATTGCCTCTCCGAGGCAAAATTGCAGAACTTTGCAACGAAGACAAACAACCACCGAACAAACAACCCACAAACGTAATAATGACAAGATATTTCATCACACTTCAGTACGACGGCACAAATTATCACGGTTGGCAGGTGCAGCCAAACGGCATCACGGTTGAGGAATGCATCGAGAAAGCACTCACTACTTTGTGTGGCGAGACCGTTGATATTGTCGGTGCAGGGCGCACTGATGCTGGTGTGCATGCCCGCAAGATGGTGGCGCACTTCGACACGGAACGTGACATCGACTGCCAGCAACTGGTGTATAAACTCAACCGAATGTTGCCGAAAGACATTGCCATACTCCGCGTCGAGCCTGTTGATAACGACATGCACGCACGTTTCAGTGCAAAAAGTCGCACGTATCATTATTATATTCACACGCGCAAGGATGCATTCTTGCGCCATTATTCATGCCTGATTACGTTCCCGCTTGACATCGAAAAGATGAACGAAGCGGCTCATGTGATGAAAGAATACACCGACTTTGGGGCTTTCTGCAAGTCGCACACCGACGTCAAGACGACTCTCTGCGAGATTTACGAAGCAAGGTTCACACAACTTTCTCCTTATTCCTACGAGTTCACAATCACGGCAAACCGTTTCCTGAGAAACATGGTGAGAGCCATTGTAGGCACGCTTGTAGATGTAGGACGCGGGCGACTTACCCTCGATGAATTGCGTAGAGTGATTGAAGGAAAGAGCCGCTGCGACGCTGGAGAGTCGATGCCTGCCAATGCCTTATTCCTCGACGAAATAGAATACTGATGCGTCGGAAGAACTATTACCACCTCTACCCTATGGCAGGAATTGCAATGATTGTGATTATTGTGATTCTCGTCGGGCACGAGTGTTTCAGTTGGTTCGCCGATAAGACGCAGTGGCAATCAAGCCCCATTACCTACCAAGCCGTGGTGGTTTCGCCATCTGCTGACCACGGACGAATTACAACCTGCGACATTCAGATAGCCAACGGCGCCAGTGAATACTGTGGTAAAAAGGTTGCAGCAGCCTTCCTTGCCGACCACGATGGCAATCATCCGCGCTTTTCTATAGGCGACGGAATGGAAATAACAAGCAAGATTGAGACTGACACAACCGTCTATGCACGCATCGGAATACAAGGCCGCACCTTTATTTATCCCGACCGATGGCAACGGAAAAAGTTCAGCATCATGTCCCTTTCGCATCTCGACCGCACGCGGATACGCATGCTGCAGATAAGGGAACGCATGCTGTCACGACTTCAGACCTACACTTCGACCGAAGAATACGCCATCATTGCAGCAATGACACTGGGCGACAAAAGCAACCTTACGCGTGAGACGCGCGACATCTTTTCGCAGTCGGGCGTGAGTCATGTGCTCGCCTTGTCGGGTCTTCACATTGGCGTAATCTTTTTCTTCCTTATGTTTTTGGTGAAACAACTGTTCCCTTCAATCTATCTGCAGCGACTGATGGGGCTGTTTATTGTGTTGCCTGTGTGGATGTTTGTCTTCCTTGTGGGCATGCCTACGAGTGCCATTCGCTCAGCCACGATGATAACCATATACGCATTCATTGATGCTCTTGGGCGAGGGAGAGTGTCGTTCAACACGCTCTGCTTTGCCGCCGTGCTTATTCTTGTTTGTTCACCGATGAGCCTCTACGAAGTAAGTTTCCAACTTTCATTCCTCTCCGTGGCAGGGATAGTGGTATGCTATCCGCTACTCTACGAGACAATCAACGCGAAATGGCTGATGGAACATCGTTGGGTAAGCGCCTTGTGGAGCATGACATGCGTGTCAATCACAGCGCAGATAGCCACCGCGCCGCTCGTGGCATACTACTTCGGCAACTTCAGCGTCTGCTTCCTCGCAAGCAATTATCTTATCATCCCAGCCACGACAGCCGTACTCTACGGCACAATCATCTTCTTCCTTGCCACGCCTTTCGCTGCTATGCAGGCATGGATAGGCGCAGCACTCTGCGGGCTTGTGGCTGTGATGCAGAAGTTTCTTGTCTTCATCTCGTCGCTGCCATTCGCATCAATCAGCAATCTTCAGCCCGACAAGGTTGAGGTCGTGATGCTATACATTATTATATTATTGTTCTTCCGTTGGTGGCACCATAACAACGCAAAAAGAGCAGAACTGCTTCTTTCTGCAATTCTGCTCTTAATATTCTACTCTGGAATTTGCAATTAAATGCTAATTATGCCAGCTTAATCTTGTCGTCGCTTTCAGTAATCTTGCCCTCTTTGAGCAACCATCCCATACCGAGAAGAGTCTCGATGTCAGAAATGTTAGCTGCCTTGGCAATTTCCTTTACAGTGAGAGGCTTCTCAGCAGCTGCGAGTGCCTGATAAACATCACCAGCCTTGAAACCTACATTGATTGGATTGTAAATGCCATTGTTTGTGGCCTTCTTTGCACATGCTCTCTTACATGTCTTTTTTGGTTCTGCTTCCACAGCAATTGTTTTCTTTGTTGCCATAATGAAAATAAATAATTGTAAATTCTGCTTTAATTAAGTACTAATACCCTAACTTTATACCATTTTGTAACTGTTTGCAAAGTTAGTCATATTTCAAATACATGCAAAAAAAATAGGCAACCATTCAAGATTGCCTACCTATTTTTTTGACGTATGTCAAACTTACTCTTGCTTCAAATCAACCTTTATCTGCAATTCATCCAACTGTTTATCATCCAGACATGACGGAGCATCAAGCATCACGTCGCGTCCGCTGTTGTTCTTAGGGAATGCTATGCAGTCGCGGATTGAGTCGAGACCAGCCATGATGCTGACCCAACGGTCGAGTCCGTAAGCCAGACCTGCATGAGGAGGTGCACCGTACTTGAAGGCGTTGATGAGGAATCCAAACTGCTGCATTGCCTTTTCAGGAGTGAAGCCAAGCACCTCGAACATCTTTGCTTGAAGCTTAGGGTCGTGGATACGAAGCGAACCACCACCAACTTCTATACCGTTGCAAACGAAGTCGTAAGCCTTTGCACGTACCTTTTCAGGTGCAGTGTCAAGCAGAGGTATGTCGTCAGGATTAGGCATTGTAAATGGATGGTGTGTTGACATAAGTCGCTGCTCTTCATCGCTCCACTCAAAGAGAGGGAAGTCGATAATCCACAGACATTCAAACTTGTTCTTGTCTCTGAGTCCAAGCTGCTCTGCCATTTCGAGTCGGAGTGAGCAAAGCTGAATGCGAGTCTTGTTTGTGTTGTCGCCACTGAGGATGAGAATCAAGTCGCCTGGTTCGGCATCCATTGCCTTCTTGAGTTCCTGCAGAACGTCCTGCGAATAGAACTTATCTACGCTACTCTTGACTGTTCCATCTTCCTGAACACGAGCATACACAAGACCTTTGGCTCCAACCTGAGGACGCTTTACGAAGTCTGTGAGCTGGTCAATCTGCTTTCTTGTGTAGCTTGCGCATCCCTTAGCGCAGATACCACCGATATATTCAGCACTCTCAAACACAGCGAAGTCGCTTTTGCCCTTGAATACGTCCATCAGTTCAACGAACTCCATACCGAAGCGGAGGTCTGGTTTGTCGCTACCGTAACGCTTCATTGCCTCTGCCCATGTCATCTGGCGAAGCTTTGGAAGTTCAACGCCACGTATTTCCTTGAACAGATAGCGTGCCATGCTTTCAAACATATTAAGCACGTCGTCCTGTCCTACATAGCTCATCTCGCAATCGACCTGTGTAAATTCAGGCTGACGGTCAGCGCGAAGGTCTTCGTCGCGGAAGCATTTTACTATCTGGAAGTAACGGTCAAAGCCTGCTACCATAAGCAACTGCTTCAAAGTCTGAGGAGACTGTGGAAGTGCATAGAACTGCCCTGGGTTCATACGTGAAGGCACTACGAAGTCGCGTGCACCTTCTGGTGTACTACCAATAAGGCATGGAGTTTCCACTTCGATGAAGCCTTGATTGTCGAGGAAGTTGCGAATGAGGATTGTCATCTTATGACGCAGTTCGAGATTCTTCCTTACGGCAGCACGTCGAAGGTCGAGATAGCGGTATTTCATTCTGAGTTCATCACCGCCGTCGGTGTTGTCCTCGATAGTGAAAGGAGGCGTTGCACTCTCGTTGAGAATGTTTAGCTCTGCCACAAGAATTTCGATGTCGCCAGTAGGAATGTTCTTATTCTTGCTTGAGCGTTCACTTACCTTACCCTTGACCTGAACAACATACTCACGTCCGAGTGTGTTTGCTTTCTCAAAGTCATTGTCGCCCTCACTAATCACGAGTTGTGTGATGCCATAACGGTCGCGGAGATCAATAAAGGTCATTCCGCCCATCTTACGCGTGCGCTGCACCCAACCTACGAGTACAACCTCCTTACCTGCGTCTTCAAGTCGAAGTTCGCCACAGGTGTTGCTTCTGTAATCTGTGTTATACATAAATGTGTATTATTTTATTTGTGTTAAACTTTCAATATCTTCTTGCGTATGGAAGATGCTATCCCCCATAAAGGTACGGAAAAATGTCCTGTCAAAACCCAGAAAGGGTGGAATAAATCAGGCGAGGGCGTAAGCCCTTGAATGATTAGGTATCATACCCATAAGCCCTGTAAGGGCGGCAGAACGGTAAATAGTTAAGTTCTGTCGTGCCTACAGCACTTTTAACTTTTCGACAGGATTAGATAGGGCTGTCACCCTACCCTATGTTTTTTCGTCCCTACGGGACTCATGCCCATCATTGAAATAGCGTCTTCCAGACGCATTAATCTTGTCAAAGACAATATTTTTCCTTTCCAAATGCAAAAGTACTATTTTTTTTCGTATCTTTGCACACACAACAATCTTTTTTTATGAAAAAGTTAATACTGACCATTATTTGCATGTTTTCGATGCTCTGTGTCGATGCAGTTACAGCCGATCAAGCACTTGCGCTTGCGCAGAAAGTGAACAACTACTTCATGCACGAGAGCGAACCCGACCCTACTGCCAACTCCTACGTAGGCGGAAAGTCGCGGCTTAGCAACGTATGGATGCGCGGAACCTATTACAATGGTCTGCTCAACCTCTATGAATGCGACCCGCAACAGGAGTATCTCGACTACACTTACGTCTGGGGCAACTACCACACTTGGCGCTGCCACAACGACCAGTACTGGGACAACATCACCAACGCCGACTACCAATGTTGCGCCAAAGCATACCTCGACATGTACGAAATCTACGGCAACGACTCTATGTATGTCAAGGTCAAGGTCAATTTCGACCATGAAGTCACGGTGAAGTCGATAAGTTTCTGGACCTGGATTGACGCCATCCACATGGGTATGCCAGCCTTTTTCCACATGAGCAACATCACGTCCGACTCTATCTATCGCGACATGGCATTCCAATATTATATGCATACACGCGACTCTGAGGGCGGCGGTCTTTTCAACGAGGAAACGGGTCTGTGGTGGCGCGACAAGAACTACACCGACAAAAACATCAAGAGCGACGTGCGCAAGAAAGAAGGTTTCCCATGCTATTGGAGCCGTGGCGATGGGTGGGTGTTTGCGGCATTGTGCCACACTATGAACTATATCAGCGACCACAACCATCGCTATTACAAGCAGTTCCTCAACGACTATCTGCTCATGGCTGCCGCACTCAAGGGATGCCAGCAAGAAGGAGGATGGTGGACGACAAGCCTGCTCGCGCCCGAGCTCTACCCTGACATGGAGGTCACGGGCACAGGATTGTTCCTCTTCGGACTGGCATGGGGCATCAACAACGGCGTGCTTCCTGCCGACGAATATAAGCCGATATGCGATAAGGCGTACGAAGCTCTTGCCGCATGTGTCCACGACAATGGCTTCATTGGCTACATACAAGGCACTGGAAGCAAACCATCTGATGCACAGCCTGTCACATTCGACAGCGTGCCGGATTTCTACGACTTCGGTTGCGGATGTTGGCTCGTAGGAGTGAGTGAATACATCAAGCTCCTCCGCACTACGGAAACAAAAATCTCGTAAATACGCAACATTTTCTCAACTTATCCCTTTCTTTAGCCCTCCACACCTCAGGTGTTACTTGCGAAACACCTGAGGTGTGAGGGGTGGTGACACCTTAGGAGTGACACGCGAAACACCTTAGGTGTGAAGGGCTGAAAAATGCCTTACACACGCGTACGCTATAGACTCATAGAGTCTATAGCGACTCGGTATAAGTATCGAAGGGAAAAACTTTCTTGTGATAAACATCTTTTTTCTCTGGGGCATTTCTTTTTGCCGACCCTCTTTCGTCATTCCGTGCCTGACACGGAATCTCCTTCGTTGCGAGGGAATGTGTACGCCACGATTGTGATCCTAAGGCCCCTCCCTAACCCTCCCCCGAAGGGAGGGGACTCAACTCTCCCCTACTGGGTGGAGACGGAGGGGGCTGTTCAGGATGACGTGGGTGGCAAATAAACTGTTAAGACGTCATTGAAAAAGGGTAATTGTTCGAAGGGAAAATATATTGTTTACAATGAGTCTGTTATCAAATTATTTTCCACTCCGCAGCAATTTTTTCGCAAAAAAGCAGGACTTTTTCTGCAAAATGGCTCATATTTGCACGCGCGGGGGCGGGCGTGCGCGCGTTATATAAATAAGGTGTAAATGTGGGCGGAATATTGTCTGTTTCGGAGGGCTGAGGCAAGACGTTTGCGTGCACACTCTTAAAAAAATAAAAAAAATCACGGCACATTACGTTTATTTGCATCGTTTTTAGTAACTTTGTTCACTAACAAACACTAATTGACATAATCAAACACAAAAGATAACATGGGATATCTGCATTTTGAGAAGGCCCTGATGACCAACCTTCAGGAATCGCTGCGAAAGGAACTGCTACGCGTAAGCCGTTCAGGGGCATACGCCAGTTCTACGCTCGTAGATTGCAACACTCGCAAGTATCACGGACTGCTTGTGGTGCCGATTCCAGAGCTTGACAGAGAGAACCACGTGCTGCTATCATCGCTCGACGTGTCGGTGATTCAGCATGGCGCACAGTTCAACCTCGGTCTGCACAAGTATCAGGGACACAACTTCTCGCCGTTAGGACACAAATACATACGTGAGTTCAATGCCGACACGGTGCCTACGACTATCTATCGCGTGGGGGGCGTGCTGCTGAAAAAAGAACTCTTGTTCCAGAAGTTTGAAGACAGGATTCTGCTGCGCTACACGCTTCTCGACTCGACAGGTGCCGCCACTCTGCGCTTCCAGCCGTTTCTCGCATTCCGTTCAGTAAGGGAATACACACGCGAGAACTCAACGGCTTCGAGGGACTATCAAGTGGTAGATAACGGCATAAAGACATGTATGTATGCAGGTTATCCTGACCTCTACATGCAGTTCAGCAGGAAGAACACGTTTGTCTTCCATCCTGACTGGTACCGAGGCGTGGAGTATCCGAAAGAGCAGGAACGCGGATACGAGACGAAAGAAGACCTCTACGTACCAGGTTACTTTGAGCTGTCGCTGAAGAAGGGCGAGAGCGTTGTGTTTGCAGCATCGACGTCGGAGTTTGACTCAAAGAAACTGCGCAAGCTCTTCGACGCAGAAGTCGAGACGGTTCTGCCGTGGGACAACTTCTACCATTGTCTCGCAAGTGCTGCCCATCAGTTCCACTACAACACCGAATCAGGCAGCTACATCATAGCAGGGCATCCGTGGTTCAAGTGCCGCGCCCGCGATGAGTTTATCTCACTCCCAGGCCTCACACTGTCGATTAAGGAGCCTCACCATTTCGAGGACATCATGAAGACAGCCGCAAAAGGCATACGCGAGTTCATGGCAGGGAAGAAGCTGACCATTCATCTGCAAGAGATTGAACACCCTGACGTGCTGCTCTGGGCAGTGTGGGCTTTGCAGCAATATGCCAATGACCAGGGCTATGCTAAGTGCAAGAGGAAGTATGGAAAGCTGGTGGCTGACATAATGGATTACCTCCTTGCAGGCAAACATCCGAACTTCCGCATCGATGCAAACGGACTTGCATACTGCGAAGGCAACGAGAAGGCAGTGACATGGATGAACTCAACAGCCAACGGTCGCCCTATCACTCCACGTTCGGGATATATTGTTGAAATCAACGCATTGTGGTATAATGCACTCTGCTTTGCTGCTGCCTTAATCAAAGACGAGGCAAAGCCGCAGAAAACAAAAGCATACGAAGAAGCAGCAATAAAGGTGAAGGAGTCGTTTGCACCAACATTCCTCAACGAATATGGCTACCACTACGACTACGTAGATGGCAATATGATGGAATGGAGCGTGCGTCCGAACATGATTTTAGCAGCTGCATTTGAGTTCACACCACTCGATGCCGAGGCAAGGAAGTCGGTAGTAGATATATGTACGCGCGAGTTGCTTACGCCGAAAGGACTGCGCTCGCTGTCGCCAAAAAGCGGTGGCTACAACCCTAACTACGTGGGACCGCAGTATCAGCGCGACTATGCATACCATCAGGGAACGGCTTGGCCGTGGCTCGAAAGCTTCTATCTTGAGGCTTGCATAAAGGTCTATAAACGCTCACGACTGAGTTTCATCCAGCGACAGATGATTGGCTTTGAGGAAGAAATAGCCTTCCACGCCATCGGCACAATGCCAGAACTCTTCGACGGCAATCCTCCGTTCTCAGGACGAGGAGCATACGCCTTTGCGATGAACGTGGCAGAACTGCTGCGCATAAGCGAGATAATTCAAAAGTATAAATAACCGAAATTTCGTAAAATCGACGATTCGAGCAATCAAAGAATCGAATAACCTGTAATAGAAAAACTATGCGAGTACTAATGTTTGGATGGGAGTTCCCACCACATATTCTCGGAGGTCTGGGCACCGCCAGTTACGGTCTGACCAAAGGACTGGCAGCACAAGGCGACATGGACATAACCTTCTGCCTGCCTGCCCCACGCGGAGACGAAGACCGCAGTTTCATGAATATCATACCAATGAACTGCGTGCCTATTGCATGGCGTGACGCAAAGTACGACTACATAAAGGCGCGAATTGGCAACCTCTTATCTCCTGAATGGTATTACTCACTGCGCGACCACATCTATGCCGACTTCAATTATATGAACGTCAACGACCTCGGCTGCATGGAGTTCAGCGGACGGTACCCCGACAACCTGCACGAGGAGATAAACAACTATAGCATCGTTGCGGGCGTTGTGGCACGTGAGCAGCAGTTCGACATAATCCATGCTCACGACTGGCTTACCTACCCTGCCGGCATACATGCAAAGCAAGTCAGCGGCAAGCCTCTGGTCATACATGTGCATGCTACCGACTTCGACCGTTCGCGCGGAAAGGTAAACCCTACCGTCTATGGCATAGAAAAGAACGGTATGGACAATGCCGACTGCATTATGTGCGTAAGCGAGCTCACTCGTCAGACGGTCATCAATCAGTACCACCAAGACCCGCGCAAGTGCTTTGCTATGCATAATGCCGTGTATCCACTTGCACAGGAATATCAAGACATACCACGCCCTGACCATACAGGAAAGGAAAAAGTTGTCACTTTCCTCGGACGCATCACGATGCAGAAAGGTCCGGAATACTTCGTTGAGGCAGCATCGTTAGTGCTCCACCGTACGAAGAACGTGCGTTTCTGCATGGCAGGAAGCGGCGACATGATGGAAAAGATGATATGGCTTGCAGCCGAAAGAGGCATTGCCGACCGTTTCCATTTCCCTGGCTTCATGCGAGGCAAGCAGGTATATGAATGTCTGAAGGCTTCCGACGTATATGTTATGCCATCGGTAAGTGAGCCTTTCGGCATATCACCGCTTGAGGCAATGCAATGCGGCACGCCGACCATCATTTCAAAGCAAAGCGGCTGCGGAGAGATACTCAACAACTGCATCAAGGTAGATTATTGGGATATACATGCAATGGCAGATGCCATCTATTCTATATGCACAAACGATTCGCTGTTCCATTTCCTCCAGGAAGAAGGAAAGCGCGAAGTGGACCAAATCACATGGGAAAAGGTTGGCGAACGCATCCGACGGCTGTATGAACTTTCAATAAAGGAGGCCCACCCCTAACCCCTCCCCGTAGGAGGGGAACCTGACACTCCTCTGCTGGGGAAGTTGGAGGGGGCTCTTCCTTAATTACTTAATTCCTATAGGGATTGGGGGCAAGGTTCAGGTACAAAGCACATGTCTT
>JAUNQM010000222.1 GCA_030536165.1 Prevotellaceae bacterium
GCTTTTTCTTCAATCGTCTTAGGTCGCGAAAGTAGCAGCACGTTGTTTGTCCAGCTTAATTGTCTCACCAGTGGCGAGAGTTTTTCGTCCGCATTAGCGTATGTCTCATAAAACTGCTTCATACGCCAAATGTTCTTATCTGAGAATCCTTTTATATCAGGATAGTTATAGGCGATATAGTCTGCCAATTGTCTCACCACACCGTTGCCCCATTCTGTTGTTGCGATCTTCTGCGATACGTATTCACCAATATGCCAATACAAATCCACCATAGCTGTATTTGCCATACGAATGACATTGCTACGTGTCCGTTGTATCATCTTGACAACAACTTCGAAAGAATCTGGTTTTATTATATCCTTTGGCATATTCTGTTACTACAGCCCAAACAACTATTCAAAGTAAAGTATCAATGTTATCATTCGGCTATGGCCGGAGGTGACGCAGTTGGTGAACTTCTTCATGTTTTCGTCGGTGAGTTCATCCACGTGCTTCTTGTCGATGCAGTTTGTCAAGCCATAGCTGAATCGCAGTTCTGGTATTAGCTTGAAGAACGGCAGATAGCGGTCGCAGCCCAACGATAGGTTGAGGAACAGGTCGCTGCTGTTCACCTGCAGTATGTCCTGCTTCTTGCCCGTAATGTTCAGCATCGGTGTGATGCCTGCGCTGATGTAGGGGCGTATGTTGTTGTAGCGCTGCGACGCGAACTTAATGTCGAGTGGCAGTGCTACGTATGTGGTCTTGAGAGTCTGCTGCTGCGGTACTTCGTCGGGATTAGTCAGGTTGAGGAACTTGAAGTGTCGCTGTCCGAAGTGCATTGTCGGCGAGACGCGGAAACTGAAATATTCGTTGAGTCGCAGTTCGCCCATCACGCCTACCGAAAAGCCTGGGTTCCAGTTGTCCACGTCGGTCACGATTGTCTCGCTCGTACCGTCGGGGAGTGTCTGCGGACCAGTGTTCTCCACCTCCATGTCGAGCAGATGCAGCCCGAAATGGATACCAAAGTGCATCGTCCGCAAGTCATAATACGGACGATTCTGTACTTTCTTCTTTTCCTGCGCACTTGCTCCCGCAAAAACAGCAGCCAAAATCAGTATGAATACAACTATTCTCTTCATTTTATATATTCTTAACGTAAAATTTCGCGTATTATTTTCTTTATATCGCGAAAAAGTTGTACTTTTGCAGTGGAAATTTAATTATTAACATTATAAAAAGAACAAAACTATGGCTTACGTAATTAGTAGTGATTGTATTAAGTGTGGTACATGTGCTGACGAATGTCCAGTTGGAGCAATTTCTGAAGGCGACACACAGTATGTAATTGACGCAGATGCTTGCACAGAATGTGGCACATGCGCTGACGCTTGCCCATCAGAGGCAATCGCTCTTCCTTAAATCAAGGTACAGCATGACTTTTTTATGCCGGAGATTCTGTCGAGTCTTCGGTTTTTTTTATGCTTCAAATCGCTCACTCACACTTGATGCTATTCTTAGCCCTTCACACCTGAGGTGTGAGGCACGAAACACCACAGGTGTGAGCGGTGGTGACACCTTAGGTGTGACACGAGAAACACCTAAGGTGTGGAGGGCTGAAATATGCCTCGACTGCAGCATACCTTCCACAACACACGACAGCCACGATTTCAATAGCAAATCCGTTGAAGTTTGAGCATGCAAAAGCCGAAAAAGAAGAGCACAGGTGTAACTTTCAGCCATACATATTCGTCTTTTAGAAAGAGACGGTAATAATTTGGATAGTTCAAAAGTCCCTACGGGTAGGGTGCTCAAAATTGGCAGCAAAAAAAAACAATGTTGAAAAAAGTGCTGAAAGCACGAAATATAATAGCCGTGGGCGTCAGCCCACGGGATATGAATGCGTTATACGATAAGTGCTGTAGGCACGGCATAATAAAACATCAGTTCTATCGCACTTCAGCGCTTTAGTCTGTAAATATCACAAAGATAGCGCTTGCGCGCTATCCTATATTCTGGCGCACTTACAGTGCTTATTTTGAGCACCCTACCCTACGAGACTTATATATCACCATAATAGAGATAGCGTCTCACAGACGCGCTTCAAGGAACTTATTTTTTTTAATTTTATATCTATGAAGAAACTAATGATTATCGCAATCATGATGATTGCAGCGGTCGGTGCTCAGGCACAGCGACCAGAAGTAGGTAAGTTTGTTATGCGCCCAATGGCAGGCGTCACATTCTCATCGTTCGGCGCATCAATCAAGCAAGCCGGCGTGAAGGTTTTAGACTCTAAGTACAAGGTAGGCTTCACTGCAGGCCTTGAAGGTGGCTACCAGTTCAACGAATGGTTCCAGCCATCAGTCGGCGTGTTCTATTCTCAGCAAGGCAGTAAATGCGAGGAATTTGGAATTGGAAAGTACAACACCAACATGGACTACCTCACAGTGCCAGTACTCGGAAACTTCTACGTCTATGACGGACTTGCACTAAAGGCTGGCGTACAGCCAGGCATACTGCTTTCAGCAAAGGCTGACGGTGCAGACGTGAAGGATGACGCAAAGAGCTTCCAGCTCCAGATACCTATCGGCATCTCGTATGAATATCAGAACTTCGTGATTGATGCACGCATGTTCATCCCTGTAACAAAGGCATTTAAGAGCGATGTTGTCGATGACTTCATGAACAACACATTTGCAGTAACCGTGGGCTACAACTTCCAGCTGTAAATCCTCACAACACGCACACAAAAAACGAGCATCACAATCGTGACGCTCGTTTTTTTTGTGCGGTATTAAAGATTAGAATCTGTAACCAACCTTGATTTCAAAGTCGCTCCACTTGCCATCTACACCACCACGGTCGAATATCTTTGTGAAGTCAGACTGATATGCAAACCCAAGGACATACTGCTTGTAAGCAAAGTCAACGCCTACATGCCAACCAGCATTGACGCGACTTGCATCTAAGTAATCCTCATCATACCAGCTATCACCATCATCTGCAACGATTCCGACTGTTGCATTGAGACCTGCGTATGGCTCAATAGCAAAATCCTCGTTTACAGCAGCTGAATACATAATGCTTACAGGGATACGTACGTTAAACTGCTTATAATCATTCTTTGATCCATAAGTAAGCTTACCGCCTGCTACAGCCTTCAACTTACCTTCGCAAGCGATGTCGAAGAAACGGTTATAGCCTAAAGCAAAAGAAGTGACATTGTCGCTTGAAACAGTTGAGCCACCACCATTCAGATGCAATTTGTAAGGAGTGTATTCTGCATAAACCTCATTTACTTGTGCCTGCATTGCTGTGCAGATAAACAATGCTGCTACGATTGATAAAATCTTTTTCATGTGTTTGATATTAATTAAAAAAGTTTGACATCGACCGTTGTTTTACGGCCTTTTTCATTATCTCGATGTGGCAAAGGTACGAAAAAATATCTTTCCTGCAAACTTTTTCCCGAAAAAAAAGACATAATTGTGCATAAAACGCGTTCAGAAATGTCATAGACATGCAGACATTGAGCATGCCTCGCGCGCGCGTATATATAATAAGGTGTAATAGCATGTACTATTTACCATTTACAATGTACAATTTGATTTGGGATCTCAATCGCAACGTAGGAGATTGCGGGTCGAGCCCGCAATGACGAGGGGAGATAATTGTTCGAGGAGGAAAATAATAGCACGTCGTACCAATGATTTTCATGGGAATTTTTCATAACACGAGTGGAAAAACACTGAAAAATCATTTTTTTTCGTGTATTTGATAAAATAATTGCAGAAATGTAGGACTTTTTTTTCATTTATGCTCATATTTGCACCGGAAACCAAAAAGAGCTTGGTTAAACACTTAATTCAACTTTCGCATGTCGTTTATTTTACCTCACGCAGAGAAAATTCTGACCTTATCAGGTCTGCATTCAAATGCTGTCGCAAGCCCAAAACAAGTTTTGTCATTGCACCATCATTAGAATGCAACATCTTCGATGTCTCAGAATTTTAGCAGAGGCGCAAAGAAGCGCAGAGGAGCCTTTCCATCTCCCCCAGTGGGGAGTGCCTACTTCCCCTCCTACGGGGAGGGGTTAGGGGTAAGCCTTCTTTTGCGTTCTCTGTTTCTCTGCAATGCAACTTGAAAGTTCTGCAAGGAACTTATATCGGGTTTGTAGAGTTCTGACGA
>JAUNQM010000223.1 GCA_030536165.1 Prevotellaceae bacterium
AGTCAACGATAGCTTCAGCTGAATCAACGATAGCTGAATCGATAACAGCGCTGTCAACAACTACAGTGTCAGAATCTGCAACTTCAGCAGTTTCAGCTGTCTTATTGCCACAAGATGCGAAAGAAATAGCAGCTACAGCTGCGAACATAAATACTAACTTTTTCATTTTTTTGCTTTTTAAATTTGTAAAACAATCAGTTTCTTTTTTAATTCCGATGCAAAGGTAAGGTATTTTTCTGATACAATGAACATTTTTTTGCATTTTTTTTCATGTCTTTATGTAACTTTTTTGCAACGGTCTATTTATCAGTATGTTTTGATTGATTAAAAAATGTTAATTATTTTTCTGTGTGCGATAACAAAGCCTTATTTTCCAATTTTACGATGTAAATGCCGTAAGCAAGTACGGCGATGAAACATACGAGTGGTACGAGATATGCAATGTTAATGCCGAAGATGTCGGAAACCTGACCTTGCAGTGGAGTTATGAGTGCTCCGCCGAGGATAGCCATAATCAATCCGCTGGCACCGATCTTTGCATCATCGCCTAATCCGTTGAGCGCAATGCCGTATATTGTAGGGAACATGAGGCTCATGAAGAAGCTTATTCCTATGAGGAAGGCTACGAGTAGCCAGCCTGAACCACCTGTGAGAACTACGACGATGGTGCAGATAATGTCGCCTACAGCTGCGTAGGTGAGCAGCTTAGATGGACGGACGTATTTCATCAGCCATGTGAAGATGAAGCGTGCTAGGCTGAAGCAGATGATGCTGCAGAGATAGAGCGATGCTCCTGTCTGCTCGGCTGTTGAGGCTACGTGGCTGAATGTGTCAGCTGAGAATATGCCTTGACAGAACTGCTGAATGTCTTGTATCACGTTGGTCTCTTGCATCACGATGCGGATGGTGAACGACCACACACCTATCTGTGCGCCAACATAGAAGAACTGTGCAATGACTCCGTAAGAGTATTTCTTGTTTGCGAGGAGTCGTTTGAATGTAGATTTCAAGTGCAGACTATGGTCTGTGTCGCCTCCTGTTGGCATCTTTGCTATGAGCATGCAAATGAGTACGACGATGAGTACTGCACCAACAGCCATGTAGGTGTTGGTGACAGCGCTTAACTCGTGTGCTTGCATTGCTTCGAGTTGTTGCGTGCTCATTGCTGCGCGGTCATCGGCATTAGCAGAACTTAGCTCGCCGAGTATGAAGAACATACTGAGCAATATGCCTGTGATGCTGCCAAGCGGATTAAAGGCCTGTGCGATGTTGAGTCGGCGAGTTGCTGTCTCAGGAGATCCCATTGATAGGATGTACGGGTTGGCAGTGGTCTCGAGTATTGAGCATCCACCGGCAAGGATATAGATAGCAATGAGATAGAAGGCATAGCTTGCAGTCTGCGATGCTGGATAGAAGAGCATTGCTCCGCTGGCATAGAGGATAAGTCCGAGGATTACTCCGCTCTTGTAAGAGAACTTCTTTATATACAGCGCTGCTGGCAATGCGAAACAGAAGTACGAGCCGTAGAAGGCGAACTGTATGAGTGATGTTTGTGCATCACTCATACTCATGATTCGCTTAAATGCGGCAAGCAGCGTGTCGGTCATGTTGTTTGCCAATCCCCATAGCAAGAATAAACTTGTGATTAGGATAAAGGGGATGACGTATTTCTTCTCAATAACTTTTCCCATACATTATTATATATATAGTATGATTGAAGTTTTCGTCTTATACATTATTTATATATAGGACCGAAATTCTGACAAGCACGGTAGTCAGCGCCTTCCTTGTCCATGCCGAATGCGTTCCATGCTGATGGACGGAAAATCTTGTCTTCAGGAACATTGTGCATGCAAACAGGTATGCGGAGAATAGAAGCCATAGTGATGAGGTCGGCACCAATGTGACCGTAAGCAATAGCTCCGTGGTTTGCGCCCCAGTTGTTCATAACGCTATAGACATCCTTGAAGGCGTCCTTTGTAGTGTCGAGGCGTGGAACGAACCATGTTGTAGGCCATGTTGGGTCGGTACGCTTGTCGAGAATGTCGTGCTGCTCCTTTGGAAGTTCTGCTGTCCATCCTTCTGCAATCTGAAGAACAGGACCAAGCCCCTTGACCATGTTGAGTCGCATCATAGTCATAGGCATGCCTCCGCGTGAAACGAAATGAGCAGAGTAGCCACCTCCACGGAAGTAGTCGCGGTCGGCAGGCATCCAGTTTGTTGCCTTCAAACATGCTTCTACGTCGGTTTGAGTCATATTCCAAGGCTCCTTGATTGTAGGGTTGCCTTCAGCGTCGTTCATCGCTCCAGTTGCATCGAGTGTTGTTGCTCCAGAGTTAATGAGATGGATGAATCCGTTCTTTGCAAGTCCTTCTGGTGCCTTGCCTGTTACACGCTCAACAGCTTCTGGGCTCCAGTATGTACGTACGTCGCTGAACATGACGCCGCGGTTTGTCAACAAGTGGCCGAACAACATTGAGATACCATTGCAGAAGTCGTTTTCTGTAGCAAGAATCTTTGCTTCGCGTATGCCGTTCCAGTCGAAAGATGTACACATCAATGACTCAGGGAAGTCGAAGTTAGGCTTATAGTCTGTCCACTGACGCTGCCCTTGAATACCGGCAACGATAGCGTTGTGGCCGAGTGCTTCCTCCTTGTATCCCATTTCGAGCAGACGAGGATTACCTTCCATAAGGTCGCGGATAATCATCATATTCTTTACTGTGAACTCCCAGTCAGCATCTTTTTCTTCACGGTTTTTACCTTTACCCTTGCCGTTGAATGTGGTCATTGGAGTGCCAGGGAATAGTGGGCGGTCTTCATTATAGTCGTGTCCCTCCTGTGGCTTGCAGTATTTCTCCATCCATTCCATAGCCTTCTTGAACTCTTCCTTGTCGTAGATGCCGAAGTCAACACGACGAAGGATTTCAACGAGTTCAACATATTCAGTACGCATGCCTAAGTAGTCCTGCAGGAAATCTGCATTAACGATACTTCCAGCAATACCCATACAAGTGTTACCAAGTGAAAGATAACTCTTACCGCGCATTGTAGCAACAGCTTGAGCAGCTTTTGCCCAGCGGAGTATCTTCTCTTTGACGTCAGCAGGGATTGTGTTGTCTTCTATATCCTGAACATCATGTCCATATATGCCAAATGCTGGGAGACCTTTCTGGTTGTGAGCTGCAAGAACTGCTGCAAGATATACTGCGCCTGGACGCTCTGTGCCATTGAATCCCCAAACTGCTTTTGGATAGTGTGGATTCATGTCCATAGTCTCAGAACCATAGCACCAGCATGAAGTCACTGTGATTGAAGAGCCTACACCTTCGCGCTCAAACTTCTCAGCACAAGCAGCACTTTCAGCTACGCGGCCGATTGTAGTGTCAGAGATAACGCACTCTACTTTTGAGCCATCGCCATTCTTCAGGTTGTTCTCAATGAGTTCTTTTACTGCGTGTGCAAGGCACATGGTCTTTTCTTCAAGTCCTTCACGAATGCCACCCTGGCGTCCATCGATGACAGGGCGAATACCAATTTTTGGAAATTTCATAATTTAAGTTTTAATAGATTTATAGTTAAGTTATTTATTTGTATAATAAAACAAGGTCATCTTAAGATTCGTGTCTCAAGACGACCTTGTGTTTTCTCATTTTTTAGAAAGAGAACAGTTTTAGTCCTGCTTTCTTGCTTGCACCGCTTTCGTTGTTGCCATATCCATAATGGTAACCATAGCGATAGCCATAGCTGTAGCCATATCCATAGCCGTAATGGTATCCGTATCCGTAGCGACCATCGGCTCCGAGTGTTCCGTTGAGTATGACACCCATATTCTTGAGCTTGTTCTCCTTGTAGAGTTGCTCAAGTTCAGGAAGCAATGCACGCTCCATAAGTCTCGCACGTACTACGAAGAATGTTGCATCAACGTACTGGTTGATAATTTGAGTGTCGGCAAGGATTTCAACAGGAGGACAGTCGATGAGTATGCAGTCATACTCTTCATGTAAGCTCTCCAACAAATGCTTGAATTTCTCTTCGGTAAGGAGTTCCGTTGGGTTAGGAGGTATCTTACCCACAGGAAGAACGTCGAAGTAGTCATTTTCTGGATACTTGACGATAACATCGTGGTAATCATTCACCTGATCTGCAAGGTAATC
>JAUNQM010000224.1 GCA_030536165.1 Prevotellaceae bacterium
ATCAAACTCAGGGCTGCTTTCATCGAAACAGCCCTGAACCCTATCTTCTATTATGCCTCTAAGGCACAACTCGTCATCTTTTACCAGCCGAAGAAGTCTTCTTTAGCCAAGCCTTCATCATATTCATCAAGTGAAGTTGTTCCTACTCCATCTCCGCCTGGAGTTTCATCTGGACTTCCAGCTGTCAACGCTGCTTCGAAGCTAACGTTAATCTCCTCAATATTCGGCTCAATATATGTTTTCTTCATAATTAATTTCTCCTATTTATATATGATTACTTCTTCAAATACTTCTTACCATTCTCGATGACGATACCCTTATAGTTCTCGTTCACGCGTACACCCTCGATGCTGTACTTCGAGCCTTGAGCGTTGAACATTGAACCATGAACCTCATCAATGCCTGTGATTACATCGTCGAACAACCCTTCAACCTTTGCTCCTGCAGGAATCATCAAGTATGCACGGTTTGCTGCGAGCTTAGCTTGTCCTGCAGGGTAGAAGTTCAAGACATCATCCTTAACTGCGAGGTAGTATGCACCATCAGGAGCATTGCCGCTTGCAATAGGCTCAAGTGTACCAACGAGTGCATTTTCTATCTCAGGTAAAGTTGATGTAGGAGCACCATTGAAGTTTTCATTGATAGGTGTAGCACTGTAAACCAAAACAGCTGTGTTTGCAGGAATGACGTTGTTTTCTGTGTCATAGCCTTCAGCAACCTTATGGCGAACAGTCTTGCTGTCGTTGATAGTAATAGCGTATGCAAATGCGCCTTCTGGGAGAGTTACGTCGAATGGAGCAAAGAATGTTCCCCACTGTGCACTGCCGATAGTCATGTTAGCTGAAACAGCGAGAGCCTTGAGAGTAAGACTTGTGAACTGTGCAACATACCACTGACCACCTTGCTTCTTGTTCTTCAATCCGAATGTGAGGTTTCCTTCTCCGTCAGCGTAGCATTCCAAAGTATATTGATATTTGTCGTCAGCAGGAGCACAACTACTCTGGTTGTTTACTGTAATATCTTCAGCATAGTCATTAGCAAATACCTGAGCAATTCCTTCGCCATAGTTTGATGCGGAGAGATTACGTGCAACATTTGCTACAGCAGTAAACTGAACTTCGTACTTTGCGTAAGGCATCAAACCTTTGATAGTCTGAGTAAGAACATTGCCTGCGTTAAATGCAGTGTTGTCACCAGCATATACTTCAACATAGTTTGTTGCATAGTTGCCTGTTCCAACAGCACCTGTCCATCCTGCTCTGTCAGTAGTTCCAAGTGCAGACCAGTCTGTGTCAACAGTGGTTTGTGCCTTAACAGCTGTCTTGAATCCTTCCATCGCCTGTTCCAATGTCTCAAGCTCTCCATTCTCGTATGCTGCTAATGTAGCAGCATAAGCTGCTTGGCCAGCTTCATCAAGAGTTTCTGCCTTCGCGTTGATTTCAGCTATTTGCTTATAAAGGGCAATTGATGGCCCTGCGTTGATGATGGCGGTCCTAAGTGCCTCGCAGGCATCGTTAACAACCTTTGCTGTAACGCTTGTTGGGTCAGCTTCGTATGCAGTGAGAATAGCATTTGCAGCATCGACAGCTGCATCGAGAGCATCCTTGAAAGATTTTTGCATCTTATCTTCCGGAACAGTCGCAAGTGCAGCCTCGAGGTCGTCGATGTAACCTTCGAGTGAAACAGGACCAACATAGACGAGCTTCAGCGGTCCACTGATGAACCAGCTGCGCATCAATGAGAATGTGCCGGAATATCCAATTGTTACAGAACTTTTTTCAAGGAGCTTGAATGATGTAGAAGTTTCGTAGAGTCCCTTTTCAAATGCTTCAATAGCTTGAGCTCTATTGTCTGCGTAAGATGAACCTGTAATGCTTCCAAGTGTAGGAAGTAATGTGCGGTTAGTTCCGCATACCATGTAAGCTTCAGATTTGGTTTTGTCTGTATCATAGACTTGTCCATAACGGAAGAAAGCATTTGAACTCAATTTATACTCGCCTGCAGGGAGAGTTATGTCTTGAGTCATTTTATAAGATGTCAATGTGAGACTACCCCATCCGGCATAGAATTCCAAGACGCCAATGTGACCATTGTTCTCTTGAGCAAAATTGTCTGAGTATGTGTTTGGAACACAATCCCATCCATCTTTGCCATTTAATAAATTCGCATTCTGAATGTAAACGTCTGTAATGTCAGAACCTGGTTTGTAGTACTTAGCCATGTGCTCGTCATAGATGCTCTTGAGTGTTGCGTTCTCTGCTACACCATCAGTAATAGTACCATTGTCGTATGCTGTCTTGATGCTAGATGTTTCGGTCAAGAAGCTGTTGTAGCCTTCTTCTGTGAGGTTTGCTTCAGCATCTTCATACCATTTCATTATGCTTTCATAGATGGCAATACTTTCATTTGCATCAGATATCGCTTGGTTTACATTTAATATTGCCGTTGCATAGGACTCTGCATCTATTGGCTCTATTTCAGTATCGTTATAAATTGTAGTAAGAGCGTCCAATATATCTGCGTTCATCTTCTTATTTGCATCGATAATAGCTTTTGCAGTTTCTCTTACAGATGCAAGTTCTGCAGCGAGTCCTGATAGGTCAATACCTAGGAATTTCAGTTCGAAATCATCGCCTGTCATCCAGCTGCCGCCATTTGTCTGTTCTGCCTTAATTCCTATACGCAGTTTGCCGTCAGTAACGTTAATCTCTTCAGTTGTAATAGTTGAATAATCTGTCTGCATATTGGCTGTCTTTGTCGCAGAAGCTGTACTTGTGTATAGATAACCACCTTTGTTGTCAGTATCATGGCATTTTGCAGACAGGGTATAGACACCATTAGGAAGCCCATAGAGTTCCTGATAATAGTCAAAAAACATATTACCCCCCGACCATGCTTCAAGCTGAGTATTATTTGTACCTTCTGTATAATGAGAGTTTCCCACAGCCCTATTGCCTGCAGACCATCCTCTTGGGATAAAGTCTACATTCGTGTTCATTATGCTTGGGTTGCTGATAAAAGCTGTCAAGTCGATTTTATTTGATTCAGATGCATTAAGGTCTTCACAATAATAAAGTCTGAAATCATCCACTAATATTTGATAGTGTTGGCTGCCCCCTTCGTTTCCAGGAGTCATGTTTACTTTTATGGTTAGTGTTGATTCCTCTGAGGCTTTATATATCCAAGTCTCAAATTCAGTCCAGTTTGCACCAGTGCTGAACATCGTTTTTGAGGAAGCGATATCATTAGGGAGATCTTCTCTGTTTTCAATGAGGGAAACTGTATGCGAGCATTTGTTCCAGTCCCCAGAATTAGTAACTGCTTTGTAGGTGAGCTTATACATTCCTGCTGGAAGTTCTTTAATCTCCTGATAAATACCATAGTCAACAGTGCTGTTCCAATTACAACGAATATAGTAATAGTTACCACCGTCATAAGTTGACATACTAGCTGCTATGCCTTGAATTTTGCAGGAAGACTTTGCAACACCCCACTGGGAATATGTGGGGTTGTCCTGAATTTTTGTCCAACCTATAACATCCGTAGTGCTGCCTGTCAAATCGTCACTTCCTTCGTCCGTTTCAAAAGATGGATTTACCATCTTTTTTGTAACATCTGTCCACTCTTGTGCCCATGCACCCATGCTAATTGTAGCCACGAGTGCAAGTAGTAAGAATTTAATTTTCTTCATAAGCTTTTTTGTTATTAGGTTAATATGAATTAAAAAGTAAGTTCAAATTGCAAAGATAAACCATTTTCGTGAACTAACAAAATAAAATGTATTTTTTTTGTAAAATCCTTACCTAATGTGTCTTATTTTCAGTTTTACTTTATCCCGTAAACTGAGCGCAGTTGTGAGCTGTGAGGGTGTAGGTGTGTTTGTGGTTAAGCTTTGAGTCGGACTTCTTTACGCGCGTGCGCGCGTAATATAATAGGTGTATGTTTTTTCCGTTTGCGAGATTTCGGGTTGTATAACAAGGATGCGGAGAACGCAAATGAAGGGGTGGGGGAGCAACGAGCCCAAAAGTCTATGTTTGGCATGAAAAGGTGAGGTGATACATATCGTCGTGGGTGACGTCGTTATGCCTTTTGCGAGTCGTCGTTTATAGTCGAAAAAAGTTTTGCAAAACTTCGGACAAAGTTTTTCAAAACTTC
>JAUNQM010000225.1:0-763 GCA_030536165.1 Prevotellaceae bacterium
ATACAGATAACTGCGCTTGGGCTTACCAAATTTAAAATCTACCACAACAGTTTCTCCATCTTTCTCCATCACTCGGTCGGGACGCTTCTCTTGTGCTTTACCACCTACTTTCTTTAAGATAGCACACTCGTTTGTTACCTTCCAATTACCCGAGAACCAGTCTTTTACCTGTGGATTACTCAATCCTTTTCTAATCAGTTCACGCAGTTTTTCTGCCGATGCTATCTCACCATCAAATTCTAGTTGGTGAAGAGTTGGCTCAATGTCTTTTTCACTACGGATGGTAGAGAAAATGCGGTGCAACAGCAAACCTTGCTGTAGATTGAAATCTTGTGCAATCTGCTCAGGTGTAATATCTTGGTGCTTTTCAATGAACTGCTGACTTTTACCAGATTGACGGAAAGAAATCTTTGCTCTTCCGCTGTGCATCTTCACCTTTTCTATAATAGGATGAATGTCGAATGGATTTTCGCTCGTTTCCTCTTCCTTTTTCTCTGTTTGATGGAAGGCACCTTTCACGAATACAAAATCATCTTCTGCAGAAGGTGATTCTCCCTCGCAGAGAACATGCCAGATAAGGTCGGAAACAGTATTCCATCCTACAACAGGTTTTGCATCTTTTTTATTGTTTTCTTTCTTTGTCTTCAACTCTCCGATAACAAACATGTTATCACGAGGACGTGTAAAGGCTACATACAAAAGGTTAAGGTTATCAATCCATTGCTGCAGCATTTCATCCTGATATTCATCCTTGAAACTGCTG
>JAUNQM010000225.1:773-4154 GCA_030536165.1 Prevotellaceae bacterium
AAGTTGATTGATTTCAGGATCGGTGGTAGGACACCACAGAATATCATTGTATTTGCTAAGTTCCCAATTGCAGAAAGGAATAATCACATTAGGATATTCCAATCCCTTTGATTTATGAATAGAAAGGATGCGAACACCTTGAATCTGTCCTGCAGGAATTGTTTTGTTCTGCAAAATCTCTTCCCAATATTTCAGGAATGAAGGAATATCGTTGGCATTGTTTCTTAGGTAATTCATCACTTCATCCAGAAAATACAGCAGGTAAGATTCCTGCTTTTCCATTTCATGAATTGAGAAGATCTCAATGAGTTGTTCTATCAGTTCATATAAGGGTAGCATGTACAGCGTTTCAAGATGCTGACTGAATGCTTCAGGTAGTTCTCCCAACAGATATTTAGCCAATGCATCATCAGGATTCTGCAACAATGTAAGTGCATTGATAATCCTATTTACCGCAAATGAAGCACTTAACCTAAATGCTTCATCAGAAACAATAGGTACCTGCGGCATATGATCAGAGAAATACTGAGCTACAGTAGGAATATGCTTGTTAGCACGTACCAAGATGGCAATATCAGTCATTGGCACTCCTTGGCAGAGCATTCCTTCAACCGTTTGTGTCAGTTTTTCAAGCACTAACGTATCAAAATCCTCATCCTTACCTGCTTGCAGAAGTGATATCTTTACCAAACCTTTATCGGCATTTTTAGGTAATATGCTTTGAGCAACATCATGATATGCCAATGCTATTTTGTTGGTGTAGGATTCATTTAAACCCACGTTTCCTCCTTGTTCCTGCAATAGTGCAGCAGCATTCAGGAAGAAATCATTGTTGAAGCCGATGATGTTTCCTAAGCTGCGGAAATTTGTGTCCAAGGGAACTTCTACTATGTTGTTGGCATTTGGCAACTCTTTCCTCATGCCCGAAAGAATACTCCAATCACCACTTCTCCATCGGTAAATGCTTTGCTTCACATCACCCACAATTAAACTGGAGTTTCCCAAGGAAAGACATTCTATCAGCAGTGACTTGAAATTGTTCCACTGCATGCGAGAGGTATCTTGAAACTCATCTATCATCAAGTGATGGAATTGAGTACCCAGTTTTTCAAAGATGAAAGGAGCATCACTGTCTTTAATCAATGTATTTAACAGAAGGGGAGTGTCTGCCAAAAGGAAACGGTTGGTTTCACGACAAAGATCGTTCAGGCAACCGTGAATAGCATTCAGCAGCATCAGCTCATTATAGTTCTTCAAGATAGCTTCGCAAGTAGTAATCTTCCTGACTGCTTCCTTTCTAATCTCCTCGCACTTGAGCATGATTTGTCTCCATTTTTCTGCATTCTCGTTGATGACTGATTGGTTGTTAGTGCTACCTGCCCAGCCACTGGCATCTTCCATCATCTTCAGGGTGTTGCTTTTAAGAAGATTGTCATCATCTAAAGTGCCCTTTTGAATCTTGAAGAAATAGTTGATGCCACTGTTGCCTTTCCCTTTAAAATCATCAAGACTAAGTTGTAGATTGTTGAAATCATCCATGAACAACTGCACATTGTATAGCAGTGGATCAAGAGCGTTATTCTTGATGGATTGCAAGGTTTTCTTGTATTGTTTGGCAAATACATTCTCGCTCAGTTTCTTCTCAATTTCTGAGCTGTGGTTTTGGTAATCTTCCTTGAATAGATTCTTAGAGAAAGTTTTTAATCCTTTTCTAATATCCCAGCTTTTGCTATCAGAGATGTTTTCTCCGATAAATTCCTGTATCCATTTGATTTCCTGGCACTCGGATGTGAGTTGCTCAAGCATTTTGTCAACAGCTTCCTCTATGGCACTTGTTGAGTCAAGATCAATGTTAAGGTTGTTGGTAAGCTGCAATTCGTGCGCAAGATTACGCATTACTGTTTGGAAGAATGAGTCGATGGTTTCTACATGAAAAAAAGTAAAATCATGTAGGATCTTATTCAAGGCAATCTGAGCATTTTTCCTAATCTTCTTTTCTGAAAAAAGGGGTAGTGCTTGATGAATCTTCTCGAAATAGTTCTTTGAACTCTCTAGTGAATATCCAATTCCATACAGCTGTGAGAGTATGCGCAGTTTCATCTCTGCGGTAGCCTTATTGGTAAAGGTTACTGCTAGTATGTGTCGATAATTCTCGGGTGATTTTATCAACAGAGTTATGTATTCTACGGCTAGGGTAAAGGTTTTTCCAGAGCCTGCAGAGGCTTTGTATATGACAAGTTGTCCCATTATAACTTTACGTCGTTGTAAAGATATCTCTTAATGCTTTTCTTGGCAGTTTTTGCAAATTCTTCTGGCCATATAACGATTCTTGAAATCTGGCTGTAGGTTTCCAAATCTCTGTTTACTGCCAATCGATTGTTCTCGATTTGCTGCTCAATTGCCTGCTTTTTCATATTTTTGGTTTCGTTAGCATCCAGATAGGTCAAGGCAATTAGTTTGGAATCACGCATCAACACAACGCTTTCACTAATTAAAGGAAGGTTGTTCAACTTACTTTCAATTTCTTCGGGATAGATGTTTTGTCCGCTACCCGAAAGCAGCATGTTTTTGCATCTTCCCTTGATGAAAAGGAAGTTATTCTTGTCGATGGTTGCCATATCACCTGTGTGCAACCAACCGTCGGCATCAATGGTTTGGCGTGTTGCTTCTTCATTTTTGTAATATCCCACCATTACATTGTCGCCACGTGTAAGTAATTCACCAGGGATATGCTCTGGATCAGGAGAAAGGATTTTTGCTTCCATTCTGTCGGCAATGCGTCCACAACTGCCAAATGGTTCTTCATCCCAGTGCCCTAATGAAATGATAGGACCACACTCTGTTAAACCGTATGCTCCGGTAACATGGAAACCAATATTGCGAAGGAATTTTTCTATTTCTGCATTCAATGCTGCACCACCAACGATAATCTCACGGAAATTACCACCAAAGATTTCCTCGGTTGCCTTGCGTGCCTTTTCTTTCATCTTCTCGCTTACGATTGGCAAACGCAGTAACAGTTTCCCTAAGCGGGTATCTATTTGTGGCAAAATCTCCTTGCGAACAATCTTTTCCAGAATCAAGGGTACGCTGCAAATTACTTTTGGACGGATTTGCGAGAACGAACTTGAAATGATTTGAGGTGATGGAGTACGTGAAAGGAACCAGAGGTGTGCACCCGACACTAAACCGCAAAGGCAGTCGAATGTCATGCCAAATACGTGTCCCATAGGAAGAATGGCTACTACCTTATCACCAGGTTTTAATCCCAATCCAGCACCAACAAACTCAACATTTGAACGAATTGAGCGGTAGTTCAGCATAACACCTTTTGAGAAACCTGTTGTTCCGCTGGTGTAATTGATGATGGCAAGTTCATCG
>JAUNQM010000018.1 GCA_030536165.1 Prevotellaceae bacterium
TTACTTCAGATTACGACTTGGATGCTGTTGATGTAGTCTTCATGTGCTCAGGACATGGCAAGAGCAGTGCTTTTTGGGCAGAGAATCCAAAGCCTGAACACCTTAAAGTTATTGACCTTGCACAAGATTTCCGCGATGAAAGCAATGGTTACGTTTACGGACTGCCAGAACTTCAACGCGACAAGATTAAGCAAGCCGATTTGATTGCCAACCCTGGATGTTTTGCTACCGCTATTCAACTGGCTATACTTCCTCTTGCAAAAGAAGGACTCTTGAATCATGATGTTCAGGTGACAGCCATAACAGGCAGCACTGGAGCAGGCGTAAAGCCAGGAGCAACAACCCATTTCAGCTGGAGAAACAACAACTTATCTGTTTATAAAGCCTTTGAGCATCAGCATCTACTGGAAATAAATCGCAACATCACGCAACTGCAACCAAGTTTTCAATCGTCAATCAATTTTGTACCAATGAGAGGCGACTTTGCACGTGGTATAATGGCCGTGACCTATACTGAGTCTGATTTGACCGAAGAAGAAGCAAAAGCCATATACGAGAAATATTATGCGGATGCAAAGTTCACATTCGTTGCAAAGAACGCGATAGACTTGAAACAAGTTGTAAACACAAACAAAGCTATCTTACAAGTGGAAAAGCATGGCAAGCAGTTGATGGTGGTATCTGCTATAGACAATCTGCTGAAAGGCGCAAGCGGTCAAGCCGTGCAGAATATGAATTTGATGTTTGGTTTGGATGAGAAATGCGGCTTGGCACTTAAATCAAGCGCATTCTAATCATTCCACCAACTAAAAACCCTACAACATGAAACTATTCGACGTCTATACATTATATAATATAGAGCCTGTAAGAGGAAAAGGCAACTACGTCTATGACGCTGAAGGCACGGAATACCTGGATTTGTACGGCGGGCATGCCGTCATTTCCATAGGGCACGCACATCCGCATTACATTCAGGAATTAACCAAGCAATTGCAAAGTCTTGGCTTTTATTCTAACTCTGTTCAAAATTCATTGCAAGTAAAGTTTGCTGAGAGATTAGGAAATATCTGCGGATATCCCGACTACCAGTTATTCCTTTGCAACTCAGGGGCAGAAGCCAACGAGAATGCATTGAAGTTGGCATCGTTCCATACAGGTAAAAGCAAAGTGCTGGCATTCGGCAAGGCTTTCCACGGCAGGACATCAGGTGCAGTTGCCGCAACCGACAATCCAAAGATTCAGTCGCCTTTCAACAAGACTCCAAACGTAGAGTTTGTGCCTCTCAACGATATTGAGGCAGTTAAGGAAAAGCTGTCAACAGGAGAGTTTGCCGCAGTCATCATTGAGGGTATTCAAGGAGTTTCGGGCATACATTGCCCTACAGACACATTCTTCTGCCAACTGCGTGAAGTCACACGTGAACATGGAGTGGTGTTGATTGTCGATGAAATTCAATCGGGCTATGGTCGCACGGGCAAGTTCTTTGCTCATCAATACTCTGGCATACATGCCGACATCATAACTATGGCAAAAGGCATCGCCAACGGATTTCCTATGGGCGGCGTACTCATCTCGCCTATGTTTGAAGCACAAAAGAGCATGCTTGGAACTACTTTCGGCGGTAATCATCTGGCATGTGCTGCTGCATTGGCTGTGTTAGATGTATTTGAGCAAGAGAATCTTGTAGATAATGCTCGCAAGTCGGGTGAATACCTCATTGAAAAACTGCGAAAGATGCCTGAGCTTAAGGAGGTGCGAGGCAGAGGTTTGATGATAGGTGTTGAGCTTGACGTCTCTGCTCCTGAAATGCGAAAGGATTTGCTTTTCAAGAAACACATATTCACAGGTGGAGCTGGTCCGAACACCATTCGCCTACTTCCTGCATTAACCATCAAGCAACCTGAACTCGACAAGTTCATAACAGATTTCAAGGATTTACTGGCAAACAACAATAAATAATGATGAAACAATTTTTCGGCGTTCAAGATATTGGCGATTTAGGCAAAGCCCTCAGCGAGACTTTCGAGGTAAAGAAGAATCGTTTTGGTTTTCAGCATCTCGGAAAGAACAAGACACTTCTGATGATTTTCTTCAACAATAGCCTGCGTACAAGATTGAGCACACAAAAGGCTGCCATGAACTTGGGCATGAACGTCATGGTGTTAGACGTAAATCAAGGTGCTTGGAAGTTAGAGACCGAGCGAGGCGTCGTCATGGATGGCGACAAGAGTGAGCATCTGCTTGAAGCTATACCTGTCATGGGGTCGTTCTGCGACTTGATAGGCGTGCGTTCGTTTGCAAAGTTTGAAAGCAAGAAAGAAGACTACTCTGAAAGTATCCTCCAGCAGTTTATCAAATACTCTGGCAAGCCTGTGTTTAGCATGGAGTCAGCCACATGCCACCCTCTGCAAGCATTTGCCGACTTGATAACGATTGAAGAATACAAGAAAACCAAGCGTCCGAAGGTTGTTCTCACATGGGCTCCACACCCAAAGGCTTTGCCTCAGGCAGTACCTAACTCGTTTGCTCAATGGATGAATGCTGCCGACTATGATTTTGTCGTCACACACCCTCACGGATATGAACTTGCACCGCAGTTTGTGGGTAATGCTCGCATTGAGTATGACCAGGACAAGGCATTGGAAGGTGCAGACTTCGTATATGCAAAGAACTGGTCGGCATACACTGACCCGAACTATGGTAAAGTAATTTCAAAAGATATGGCATGGACAATCTCTGATGCAAAGATGGCACTTACAAACAACGCCTACTTCATGCATTGTTTGCCTGTGCGCAGAAACATGATTGTCACAGATTCTGTCATTGAATCCCCTCAGAGTTTGGTCATACCTGAAGCAGCCAACCGTGAAATATCTGCCGAGGTTGTAATCAAGCGCTTCTTGGAAAGTCTTTAATCAAACCCATAACACAGATGGTGCTAAGCATTATAAAGATAGGTGGCAATGTCATCGACAACCCTGACAAACTGGATGCTTTCCTCAAGCAGTTTGCAGAGATTCCTTCGCCGAAGATATTAGTTCATGGCGGAGGCAAATTGGCAACGAAGTTAAGCGCCCAGCTTGGCATCGAGACTCACATGGTAGATGGCAGACGCATCACCGACAAAGCCACATTGGATTTGGTAACAATGGTTTATGCTGGCTTGATCAACAAGCAGATTGTTGCCAAATTGCAGGCATTAGATTGCAATGCTATAGGATTGTCTGGTGCCGATGCTAACATCATCCCTGCCCACAAGCGGTTGCCGACTCCTATCGACTTCGGTTTTGTAGGCGACATCGTTCCCGATGAGATAAACATCGCAGCCATCACTACCCTATTGCAGAGCGGCATAACACCTGTTTTCTGTGCATTGACCCACGACAGCAAAGGCTCTATGCTCAACAGCAATGCCGACAGCATTGCATCCGCCTTAGCACAAAGTCTGTCTGCACTCTTCGAAGTGCATCTTGTCTATTGCTTTGAGCTTCCTGGCGTTATGAAAGACATAGAAGACTCTGCATCCTTAATCACCGACATCACACCTATTATATATAACCAACTGCGTGCAGACGGAATTATCTCTAAGGGCATGATACCAAAGATCGACAATGCCTTCGCCGCGATACGTAAAGGCGTGAAATGCGTAATCATAAAGAGTTCCGACAACTTAGCAAACAACATCGGAACAACAATACACCTATAGCAACTATCACCCTGCCCACAACCGCCATCATGGATAGAGCCAAACTGACACACAAAGATGCCATCGAGTTATTAGACCTTCTAATCGCTACTCCATCTATATCCCGCGAGGAAGACAAGACTGCAGACTTGATTTGCCGTTTCATGCAAACGCAAGGCATTCCTACCTACAGGCACTTCAATAACGTCTGGGCAAAGAGTCTCAATTACGACTCAGCCAAGCCTACCCTACTCCTTAATTCGCATCACGACACGGTCAAGCCATCGCCGGCATACACCAATCCGCCTTTCCAACCTATACACAAAGACGGTCGTATTTACGGCCTCGGCAGCAACGATGCAGGTGCCTCTGTGGTGTCGCTCATCACTACTTTCTGTAACCATTACGATGCCAACCTGCCTTTCAACCTCATCCTTCTCATCAGCGCAGAGGAGGAGGTCACGGGCGAACATGGAATGCGCGCTATGCTTCCTTATTTCAAGCAGCAAGGCATCAACATCGATATGGCTCTTGTGGGCGAACCTACTGGCTTACAGGCAGCAATAGGCGAACGAGGGCTTGTGGTATTGGATTGCACCGCACACGGAAAGCAGGGGCATGCGGCACGCAACGAAGGCGTCAATGCTATCTACAAAGCTATTGATGACATACAAAAGATACAGCACTTCCAATTTGAGCGCACCTCTACCCTACTCGGTCCTATCAAGATGACTGCAACCATGATTCAGGCAGGACAACAACACAACGTCGTGCCCGACACATGCTCGTTTGTCGTAGATATTCGTACCACCGACGCTTACTCAAACGAGGAGACCGTCAAGATACTCCAAGAGCATCTCACCTCCGACCTTCGTCCGCGTTCAACCCACATCAACGCATCTGCCATCGATGCTGCACACCCTTTGGTCGTTGCAGCAAAAGCCACGGGTGCAGACACTTTCGTATCTCCCACAACGTCCGACATGGCTGTCCTTCGCGGCATCCCATCGCTCAAACTCGGCATAGGCGAATCGTCGCGTTCTCATTCAGCCGATGAGTTTGTCCTCGAAAAGGAAATCGCCGACGGCATAGCTTTCTACGAGAAATACATCGAAAATCTACTATTGCAACTATAAAATCTATAGCAACTATCCCCCCAACCATATAACCGCACTTATGACAAAACTCTGGGACAAAGGTTACAAAGAAAACCAACAAGTTGATGAATTTACAGTAGGCAACGACCGCAATCTCGATTTGCGACTTGCAAAATACGACGTTCAAGGCTCTATGGCACACATTCAGATGCTGCAGAGCATCGGCCTTCTTACCAAAGATGAACTCGACATCCTCATGCCTGCACTAAAGGAAATACTGGAACAAGCCGAGAACGGAGACTTCATTATCGAAGACGGCATCGAAGATGTTCACTCGCAGGTTGAAGTCATGCTCACGCGAAAGCTGGGCGACATTGGCAAGAAGATTCACTCTGGGCGCTCACGCAACGACCAAGTGCTCGTTGACCTAAAGCTATTCCTCAGAGACGAAATCCGACAGATTGCCGCCGACACACACATGCTCTTCGCCGCCCTGCAGCAAGCATCGGAGCGATACAAGAGCATACTCATGCCAGGCTACACGCATCTGCAAATCGCCATGCCGTCATCATTCGGGCTTTGGTTTGGGGCATACGCAGAGAGTCTCATCGACGACATGCAGATGCTCGCTGCGGCATACCACGTGGCAAATCAGAACCCATTAGGTTCAGCCGCCGGCTATGGTTCCTCTTTCCCTCTCGACCGCGAGATGACCACAAGGCTGTTAGAATTCGAGACGCTCAACTACAACGTGGTCGCAGCACAGATGAGCCGAGGCAAGACAGAGCGTGCCACAGCCTACGCCATTGCATCCATAGCATCCACCTTAGGCAAATTCGCAATGGATTGCTGCATGTTCATGTGCCAGAACTTCGGTTTCATATCCCTCCCCGACGAGCTTACAACAGGTTCGTCAATCATGCCGCATAAGAAAAACCCTGACGTGTTTGAGATAATCCGTGGCAAGTGCAACCGCTTGCAGAGCGTGCCAAACGAGATTTCGCTGCTCACGACCAACCTCCCTGTCGGCTATCATCGCGACCTCCAGTTGCTGAAAGACATCATCTTCCCTGCCACTACCGAGATGCGCCAATGCCTCAAAATGGCGGCATTTATGATTGAAAACATAAGGGTAAACGAGCACATCCTCGACGACCCAAAATACGACTATCTCTTCACCGTGGAAGATGTAAACCGTCTTGTGCTCAACGGCATGCCGTTCCGCGACGCATACAAGACCATCGGAATGCAGGTACAAAACAAAGAATACAACCCGACCAAAAGCGTGGAACACACGCACATAGGCAGCATCGGACGCCTATGCACCGAGGAGATTGCACGCAAGATGGAAGCCACGTATTCGACAGTCTTTTGCGAGTCGTCGCATTAAGTCAGAAAAAAGTTGTATCAACTTTCGACTAAAAGTAGTATCAACTTTTTTTCGAGTATAAGCGTCAAGTCAATAAAAGCAACCAAACAACCAGACTTTCTCATCGCAAGAGAAACTCTGGTTGTTTCCGATTATTGCCCCCAATCGGTCTTTTAGAGCCTGCCGTTAGGTAGGAGATATTGTAGCCAGCCATAAAAAGCAGTCTCCTTGTTTAAAGAACAATGGCCGATTTTTCAAGGTTTTAGGTTTCAAGTACGCCCTGCAAGGGCAGCCGCGCAGCGGTACATAGCCCAGGGTAGAGCGCAGCGACACCCTGGGATTGATTATGGTAAAATTATAACCATTACGTCCTGCAAGGACAAAAGTGTTATCTGCGTTGTCTTACTGCTGCCCTTACAGGGCGTAACGATATGATGGCGGATGTGCATACCCAGGGTGCCGCTACGCTCTACCCTGGGCTGTGAACGCTATGCGAATGCCCTTTCAGGGTATAATAAATTGCTGATAGATTGTTCGATAATTTTTTCAAAGGCTTTATCCCAAATATGTCATTAGAGATTTTACCTATAAACTATAGATGTATTAGTGCGACCCCCTGGGGTCGAAGTAGAGAGTGATGTGCTTGTTCTGCAGGTCTGCGACCCGCAGATACCAATGTATGACCTCTTTGAGGTCACTCAATAATGGTGGTTAGCGACCTCAGAGAGGTCGAACTTTTGTTAACCGCAGGTCCACGACCTGCGGATAGCAATACCCCCCTCCATCGACCCCAGAGGGGTCGTACAAAAAGTCATACCAATGCGTATCCTACTATTCTTTTCACACAGGTTTTTCCCAGTGAGCCGAAATGATGCAGAAAAAATTTGGATATGTAAGAAAATACATTTACCTTTGTCGCGTCAAAAAAAAACAAATCAACAGTAATTATGACAAACATATTTAAGAAAATACTATTCGTCAGCATGGTAGCTGCAATGATGATGGGATGCAGCGAATCCGAC
Source organism: Prevotellaceae bacterium (assembly GCA_030536165.1). Taxonomy (GTDB): domain Bacteria; phylum Bacteroidota; class Bacteroidia; order Bacteroidales; family Bacteroidaceae; genus Prevotella. Next base: position 7,174 of record JAUNQM010000018.1, read on the forward strand.
AATACGATTGATGAGGCAGATGCTGCCGACCTGGTTGTGTATGGAAAGATTTACACTTCGGAAACTAACGACTTGCATGCCGAAGCCTTCGCCGTGAAGGATGGCAAATACATCTACGTAGGCAGCAAGGAAGGTGCATCGGCTTACATAAATAAGAACAAGACGAAGATTGTGGATTATACCGACAAGGGGCTCGTGATGCCATCGTGCGGCAATGGCCACGCACACTACTTGATGGGGTTCGGGCTCAACTCTATTGGTGCAAACATCGGTGCGCAAGATGATGTGGATAAGTTCTTCAAGATTGTTGAAAGTGCTGCCGACAAAGCTCGCGCCAATAAGAGCGTAGCCATTATGGGCATTGGCTGGAACTATCACATCTTCGTAGATAACATGCCTACGCGACAGCAGTTGGATTCCATCTGCAGCGACATTCCTATCTACTTTGCCGATGAGGAAGGACACAAAGGACTGGTGAACACACTCGCCCTGCAGGTGGCTGGAATCATGAGAGAGGACGGCTCTGTTGTAGAAGAAAAAACGAAGATTCGTGGCGGTGAAGTAGTAATGGACAGCAACAAAAAGCCGACCGGCTTGCTGCTTGAACAAGCTGGAACATACGTGCGTGAGAAGTTTGACAACGACAATTTCTATACTGTCGATGTAGCAAGCAAAAACATCGAAGGCATTGAGGAAATGCTGCTGTCAGAGGGCTACACGATGTATCTGGACGGCTGGAGCAACTATTTCTTCAACGACAACTTCTATAAGGCAGCAAAGCAAATCGACGAAGAGAGCGGTTTGCACTTTATGCTTGGTCTTAACCACGAAATAGAGAGCTGGATGGATGTGTCATCGTCATTGGAAAAGGCATCAGCCACGAAAGAATACGCATCGAAGCACATTCTGCCCCGTTGGATAAAACTCTTTGTCGATGGTACTGTCGAAGGTGGTTCGGGATATTGCGCAAAGCCATATCCTGATGGACATGAAGGTATAGTCAATTGGTCTGAACAAGAATTGACAAAGATTACCAGTGAGGCTAATGCAAAAGGTATAACCATGCATGCACACACAATGGGCGACATGGCTGTGAACCTTGCCATCAATGCCTACATCAATGGTGGACGCGACGAAATGCGCAACACTATCGTCCACGTGCGCAACGTCCTGCCTACCGACTGGCAGCGTATGGCTGACCATAACATATCCTCTACCGTTGGCATACTGTGGCATCACTATCACGTTTTCGGCCCACTGCTTCTAAAGTATTACGGTCTGGTGCCAGAAGGCTACGAGGAGATGTCTTACCCTATGAAGTCATATTTCGACTATGGCATCAACATGACGTCGCATACTGACTACCCAGCATTGAGCGAAAGCCCTGATGACCCATTCGGCATTATGGAGATTGCGGTGACTGGTATTATGGCAAGAGATAGAGAACTCCCTTGGTGGACAGCAGAACTCATAACTCGCGAACAGGCACTTCAAGTCCTGACCATCAACTGCGCAAAGCAGATGTTCATAGAAAACGAGCGCGGAAGTATCAAGGTGGGGAAATATGCCGACTTCCTTCTTGTTGACAAGGATGTGCTCACATGCCTCACAGAAACAATTCATGAAGCCAAACCAGCAGCCACATACTTCGAAGGCAAGAAAGTGTATGGCACAGACTTTGAGAAGTAAGCATCGGCAAACGAAGGTTTTAGGTTGTTGGTTTTAGGTTTTGGGTTATTACTGGAGTTATGGAGCTACGTTCCATTTACAATTTACATGCCCCCTTCATCTCCCCCCGTAGGGGAAAAAGGTTGTGGGTTGTCGGTTTTAACCAATAACCTAAAACATCTTATCAACGTTATGAAAAAAGTCAGCAAAACAGCTCGCAGCATAATGAAAGCAATGGACGCGAGTACGCCTCACGGCATACGGTTTAGGACTCGTTTTGCCATCATCTGCGCACTGGTATTCATCGCCATCGACACCATCTTTGTGACGTACAACTACAAGTACATCCCCAACACCGTGCCTATCCTGCACGATGTCAATGGCGTATTAGTAGAAGAAAGGCAGAAATCCGTGTTCTTTGAGTATGAACTTGAACGCATCCTCATGCTTATCGGCACAGCAATCGTGGCATGGCTGATAAAGTCGCGTTTCAAGTCAATCATCACCTACGCACGTACACGCTGTTTTCTGTTCGACGTCGTCAATCTCTTCATCACCTCACTTACCGGTATCAGCATGATCGAGCTTGCCATTGCCAAAGGCGAAGACCCTGGCACCCTCTCCTATTTTGAGGAGTTTATGATATTTCTTTTCTGGTTCATAGTGATGCTGGGAGAATACATTAACGACGTACGGAAGATACGCAAATACCTCAAGAAGAAGTAATGCTTTTCGGGTATATGAGTGCTGAATTTGGCAAAGGCACAAAAGATCAAAAGAATAGTGTTAAAAATAATTATTAAATTTGCTTTATTCATTTTTTTATTTACCTTTGCAGATTATATTATAATAATGAATATGGCTTGTGGGACAAACCACAGCCATAGAAGGTAACAATATTGACCCAACCAACCAACTAAATATTATTAATTATGACTAAGACAAAGAATTTATGGATTGTAGGAATACTGGCATTAGTTGTCGGTTATTTCCTTGGTGATTTCGTCGGCATTCCAGCTGTGAATGGCGATATGTTAAGTGGTGACGTAGCTAAGGCTGACCTCTACAAGGGACAGAAGGTTGACCCTGACATGGCTGCTATTGTTGAGAAGCTGCAGAGCGACACGGCTTTCTGCAACCTCACAAGCAGAGCTCTCACGGCTCTCAAAGAGCGTGTAGATGGTGCACAGGCTTTGGCAGAAAGAACTTCAAGCATGTGCAGCGACGTGCCAGAAATGCAGAAGGTGCTCGGCAAGATTGAGTCGCTCCAGGCAAAGGCTTACAACGCAGCTCTCTCATTAGAGAAGGCTAATGCCGAACTGAAGAAGATTGCTAACGGCGAGAAGTCTGACATCTACGAGCAAGCATCAAACAATGCTTTCATCTGCTACTCAAAGGCTGAAGGACAGGTAAACGTGGGCAAGGAAGTATTTACGACTATCAATAGCTACCTTAAGGGCAAGAAGGGTCCTGAGGCTGACGAGATGGCACAACTTGCTACCGACTGGTCAAAGTATTGCATTGAAGACGCTGCTATGAACGGTTCAAAGGAAGACCTCGAATTCTGGAACAGCAATCTTGCAAATGCCAACGAAGCAATTGCAGAACATGTTGCTGACCTGGAGCAGTCGTTAGGATTTAAGTTGGGGAAAAAGATTGATTTTTCAGGCGATGTTGTAGTGCCAGACGGCGTTTCAGGCAATATGGATGTGACAATGAACAATCTTAGCACCAATGATATTCAAGAAAACTTGAAGAACATAGCACAGCTCGGCAAGTTCGTTCCAAAGAAAGACGAAGGAGGATTGGGTATGCGCAAGCAATTAGATCCTGTCTTTGTAAAAGCTGGTGTCATCGCCTTCCCACAAATGTCGGTAAATAGGTAATAAGGATTTCAGAGTTGTTGCAATAGAATAAATTGAAACGACAAAAAAGAAATACATTATGACTAAGACAAAGAATTTATGGATAGTAGGAATACTGGCAATAGTTGTCGGATATTTCCTTGGCGACTTTATTGGCGTTCCATCTGTGAACAGCCGCTTGTTAAGTGGTGACATAGCTAAGGCTGACCTTTACAAGGGGCAGAAAACCGACCCAGAGGTAGCAGCCATAGTGGAGAAACTACAGAACGACACAGCATTCTGCAACCTGACAAGCAAATCACTCACCGCACTAAAGGAGCGAGTGGATGGCGCACAGGAACTGGCAGAAAGAACTGTAAGCATGTGCAGCGACGTGCCAGAAATGCAGAAAGTGCTCAGCAAGATTGAGGCTTTTCAGACAAAGGCTTACAACGCAGCACTCTCATTAGATAAGGCAAATGCCGAACTGAAGAAGGTTGCCAACGGAGAGAATTCAGACCTCTACGAGCAAGCGTCAAACAATGCATACATCTGTTACAGCAAGGCAGAAAATCAGGTAAGCATTGGTAAGGAAGTGTTTGAAGCAATCAACACCTATCTGACGGACAAAAAAGGTCCTGAAGCAAAGGAAATGGGCAAGCTTGCCACTGACTGGTCAAAGTACTGCCTACAGGACGCTGTACTCAATGGCAATGCACAAGAAGTCGGCTACTGGATTGCAAATCTTGCAAGCACTAAGGGCGTTATCTCGGAATGCGTTGCAGACATGGAGAAGGATTTAGGTGTCAAGCTCTCTTCGATTGCTCTTGGGAAAACACCTGTGAATAATTTGTTCAGCAATGCAGATAAGGAGAAGCTTATGATTCGCGACCAAGTCTTTTTACGTAGTAATGAGATACTAAAGAGAGATATTGATGATGACCTTTCTTGGTGGGATGGAAAATTTGAGACAAACTATAGAAACAAGAACAGCGAAAAGCTTGAAGGAGGCATTGATTTCAGTGGTTTTGAATTGATAACTGAAATGGATCTTTCAGGTGAAGGTTCAACCCAAAGGATACCAACCCCGCATCGCAACTCCGAAATATTAGGCTGCATCGGATTAGCTATGGCCGGTGCATTTCCGGCACTAAGTGATATTCCTTAGTAATAATAAGGTTCTGAATCGAGAGATTGTTACTGATTTTTCAGGGACGGACACGCACAATTTCCAAACAGACAAAAGGTAGAATAACTCAACCTTATGGTTCGTGCAACCGTAATGCCCTCTCCATCTCCCCCCGTAGGGGAGAGCAAAGTTCCCCTCCTACGGGGAGGGGTTAGGGAAGGGCAATAACCGCAAAACCTATCAAATTGAAACTGAAACAAACGACATTAGTCATAGCCCTTGTTGCTGCATGCAGCATGGGCTATGCGCAAGACATCTACCAGTATAAGCAGACAGACGCAACTGTCTGCTTTTTCTCAAAGAATGAGCGCCAGCATATTCCTCAGATGATGAGGAAATATAAGCTGGCTAAGTCGCTCCATCACCAGATATGGGGCGACCTGCCAACGCAGCCACCTTTTATCATGGTGACCGACTGGGAAGATGACGGCAACGGAGGCGTGAGCGCATTGCCATATACATATATAAATGTGTGTATGGCTCCGCTGAACATGTCGCAATTCGTTTCACCAAGCACAGAACGCTACGACCACCTGTTTAAGCACGAATACACCCATGTGGTGATGGCCGACAAGGCAAATAAGCAAGACAGATGGTGGCGCAAGTTAAATGGCAATAAGATAGTAAGAAACTCGGACTACCCGTTGAGTGCTGTTTGGAGTTATCTCGATGTGCCACGATGGTATGCACCGCGATGGTTCCACGAAGGTATTGCCTGCTTCATGGAGACATGGCTCACCAATGGTACAGGTCGTGCGCTCGGAGGATATGACGAGACTTACTTCCGCACCCAGATCAAGGAGAATAAGGATTTGTTTTCTGTCGTAGGACTTGAGACAGAAGGTATGACTTCCGACTTCCAACAGGGCGCAACGGCATATCTTTATGGCATGAGGTTCGTCAATTATCTTGTGCTGAAATATGGTTTCCAGAAACTTGTATCGTTCTACAACCGAACCGACGACAGCAAGACATTCTTCGGTTCTCAGTTCAAGAAAGTATATGGCTTGACACTGCGACAGGCATGGGACGATTGGCGTGAGTATGAAAAACAGCACCAAGACGAAAACCTGCAAAAGATTGCACAATACCCTCTCACCGAGACAAAGCCCGTGACACAGGGAAGCCTCGGAGCCATGTCGCCGATGTGCGTTGATGATAGTGTAGCATACGCTGCAATCAACCACATAGGCGATTTTGCACATATTGCCGAGATTAACCTCAACAACGGAGAGGTAAAGAAACTGGCTAACATAGACAGTCCGATGATGTACCAGACATCATACGTTGCCCTCGACAAACGCAACCAACGACTGATATGGACCGACCGTAACAGCAAATGGCGTGGAATGGTGGTCTATGACCTGAAGACTCACAAGAAAGTCAAGCACATGAAGATGCAGCGTCTGCACGACATCTGCTACGACAACGCCAACGACAACCTATACGGCATCATGAGCAATGGCGGCGTGTGCCATCTCGTGAAATACGATGCTGCATTGGAGAAAAGGACTCTGGTCTATAGCTTTACATTCGGAGTGAGTGTTGGCGACCTCGACATTTCGCACGACGGCAAGTATCTTGTCTGTTCACTGCTTGGCACAGAAGGCCAGCACTCGCTGATTATGTTTTCAACCGAAGCCCTCGAAGAAGGCAACCTTGATTATACAACGCTGCTCACTCTCGACAATTCCAACCTCAGCCAATTCCGCTTCAGCGAAGACGACACAAAACTTGTAGGCTTCAGCTATTACACTGGCGTGCCTAACCTCTGGAGCTACGACCTGAAGACAAAAGACTTCAAACTGCTGTCGAATGTGCAGACAGGACTTTTCGCACCTTATCTATATAAGGACGGCAGAATGCTTGCGACGGAGTTCAGCAACCAAGGTATGCAGCCTGTAAGCCTGACATATAAAGAACTTAACGATGCCAATGCCGTAGAGTTCCTCGGACAGAAAGCCTATCGCGCGAATCCAGAGATTAGTAATCTGTCGGAACTGAAATCAACGGAGCAGAACATTAGTTTCAGCGAAGTGTATGACAGCGTGAAACTCTACAAGCCTTTGAAGGAGTTGCGTTTCCAAGGATCATACCTCGACTTGAGCGGATTCGTTGACCGTCAGGCATGGAACAACGTGACCCCTGTCATAGGTTATCATGCTTCATTCTTCGACCCTTTGTCGCTTGCTTCGTTAGACGTCTTCGTCGGTGCTTCGCCGTGGAGCAACAACGCATGGAAGAACAAGTTCCACGCAAGTGCGAGTCTGAAATGGTGGAACTGGACGCTTGATGCGGCATGGAATCCAACTTGCTTCTACGACCTTTTCGGTCCGAGACGCTCGTCGCGTAAGGGCTATAACGTACAACTTCAATACAACAAATCATACTCATTCCAAACACCTTTCGCATGGAGCTACGGCGCAGCTATAGCTCACTATGGCGATATGGACGTGCTGCCGCTATACCAGGAAGTAGCTATCGACGAAGGCATCACAAGTTTCCAGACTGCAAGTGCCTACATCGCCGCACATAAGACCCGCACCTCTCTGGGCGGCATTACTGCCGAGCAAGGCTACTCGTGGAACGTCCAAGCCTACACATACCTTGCAAAAGGCGAGTTCTTCCCTTCGGCAAATGCTACGTTTTCATGCGGCACTCTGCTGCCTTTCGGCATCCACAACACAGGATGGCTTCATGCAACTGTAGGGCAGTCGTTTGGCAACAGCAAATCATCTTTGGGCAACGAATACTTTGGCGGATTCCGCAACAATTATGTTGACAATGGTACAGTAAATCGATACATCACCACTTACGCAATGCCTGGTGCACGAATCGACGACATTGCTGCCCATACGTTTGCCAAGTGCACCGGCGACATAAGTTTCTGTCCTATCCGCTTCAACAATTTCGGAAACATTCAATGCTATCCGAACTACGTGCAGTTCAACGTCTTTGCATCCGACCTTCTCACCGACCAGTGGGGAAGCGAACGACGCTACAAAGCAAACTACGTAAGCGTCGGAGCACAGATGAACATGCAGCTCGTGCTGTTCACCCACATGACCACGACGCTCTCCGTAGGCTATGCCCGCATCATGTCCAACGAACTAAAACGAGGCGAGTTCATGGTGTCGCTGAAGTTACTATAAGATGATGAAGATAAGCTAATAGGCAAAATCGTAAATTGTTAAATCGTAAATAAAATCCATGCTTTACCTATTTGCCATCTGCCCTACCCTGCTGTATCTTCTCATTCTGAAGATGCTCGATGGTTTTGCACTTGCGAAACGAAAGTTCCTCATCGGCAACATCATCTATGGTTTCATGTGCTGCATGGCTGTGCTTGGACTCTCTTTGCTATTGAGATGGCAATCGCCGTACATCTCTCCTGTGTTGGAGGAACTTCTTAAAGCAGTATTCGTCTTATCAATGCTTCTCCGCAAGAAAATCCATTTCCTTGCCGAAACACTTATCTATGGCGCAGCAGCAGGAGGCGGATTCTCAATAGCCGAAAACATAATCTACATCCTCTATAACCCCGACATGCTGGCAGGCACTATCATCATGCGCGGCATAGGAGTGGCAGTCATGCACATGGGATGCACCGCACTCGTTGCAACCGTCTTCATGCTTGTATGGAAAAGCAGCCAAAGACTCCTTTGGATATTGCCGTGCTACCTTCCATCAATTTTCATCCACATCATCCACAATACAGTTGAAGCCGACCCGACCATCCGACTCATCTGCACTCTGGTTCTCTTCTTTGCTATCTTCTTTATGCTATTCAACATCGGCGACAAGATGGTGTATCGATGGATTGACAGTTCGATAAGTTCCGACATAGAAACCCTTTCGGCAATACGTCGTGGCGAATTCTCGACCACCAATGCCGGACGATACATGTTGCGGATGAAAGAACAATTCCGCAGCGACGTCTTCTTCGACATGCTCTGCTACATGCAGTTGCACTACGAACTGATAATAGAGAAGCAAAGCCGTATGCTCATGCAGCAAGCAGGGTTCGACAGCAAACGTACAGCCGAAGAACAGAAAGAACACGATGCCAAAGTGGCAGAGATTAAGTCGCTCCGCCGCAGCATCGGCCGCACAGCACAAGCTGTCATCGCACCATTAGTCAAATGGTAAAGACATCTTCCATTTACCATTTACAATGTACAATTTGCCCACCCTAGAATATCTAGAATAGCTAGAAAGTATAGAAACCTAAAACC